>NZ_JAEFCE010000042.1:0-47491 GCF_016406055.1 Vibrio sp. IB15 | reverse complement strand
AAAGGATCAGATCGCAGGACTCGAAAAAGGTTCAACTGATTTAGGCAACAACGCCCTTGATGACGAAGCGATATATGGGGGAGCACAAAGAAAATGGAATAAGCGTGAGAGGCCTCATCGATTCAGAGATTTAGTTATAACGACAACGCTCAGGGTGAAGCGAGTTTTTTCTATGCCACTGAGAGCGCTACAAAGATTTATCGACTCGATATTTAGACTTGCCTGCATTTCATTAAGTTGCCCACGTTACACTTACATCAATCGTAGATCTAAGCAAATTGAGGCCTCTTTTTAGACTAAAACAAGAGGAAGAATCCAGCACCTAGCCCTTTAATGCTATTAGTCTTAAGGTTTATGGCGAAGGTGAACAGAAAACCAAAAAGCACGGGACATGTGGTTAGGTATGCCTGAAACTTGTCGTATTGACTAAATGCCCTTACAAGCCCCACCGCCTAGCCCACTTTGCAGTGAAAATCTAGTAAATGAAAGACTAAGAAAGGCACAGTTGCAATACCTATTGGCGCACTAATACTGCCTATTGGTGCACTAGTACTGCCTATTGGCGCACTAGTACTGCCTGTTGGTGCACTAGTACTGCCTATTGGCGCACTAGCACTGCCTATTGGCGCAGTAGTACTGCCTGTTGGTGCACTTGTACTGCCTATTGGCACACTAGTACTGCCTATTGGCGCACTAGCACTGCCTATTGGCGCACTAGTACTGCCTATTGGCGCAGATGTACCACCTATTCACAGGAAAAGAGGACAATATCTTGATGAAAAAAAAGTGTAAAAAGGCGTGAAAATCATGGGAATTTTAGTATCAGCATTCAGAAGCAAAAAAGAGCTTATTAATTCCAACTCAGCGCTTCAAGGTAGGGCATCATGATATTAGTCATTCGGTAATACTTGGCATATTCCCAGAGCTTATCGTGATTGAGCTTATTAGCTCGTTTTGCTTCCACAAATGCTTCAATCGCAACGTCAATCCCGATTTTATTACGGAACTTAAAACAATCAACAATAGTCCGTTCAATATCAGTCACCAAAATAGGAACACCATCAACTTGTCTTGAGACAACTCCAAAATTGGCCATGTCTCTGGTGCGAACAATTCGTATGTTTGGGTAGTCAATACTAGGCGCTCTATCGTTTTTACTAATGCAGATCCACACCTGAAATGGCGCTTGGGTGGTGAGGTCGTGGTATCTAAGAGCCGACAAAAGGCAAATAACGCTATTTTTCGCTCTAGCACTAACCTCCGCATAAGATTGCATTTCTGACTCTTCTCGCCCTACATATCCATAAAGCCCTCTCTGAAGTTTTTCTAAATGGCCTTTTTCCACGGCGCGAGAAAGCGCTGCACGAGTGATGTTGAATTTCGCGGCATCTGAGGTAGTAAACATTGATAACTTTTTAAGTTTATCTAGTTGTGAGGGGTTCATTTTAAATGATACGCTTTGTATAACATTACAAACATTGTACAACAAAACGTATCACCATTCCTGCTATAGCGCAGAACATATCAGAGGTGTTACAGGCATCGTTTCAAAGCAATCAGGCTAAATATGACCAGCACAGGTTATATGGCTAGGAGGAACACCATCGCTTACCCATCTCTGATCATACTATGCCAAATCGTTTACTGGAGTATGCGTACTGCTGAATTCTACTGCATAGTGACAAGCCAACATATCCAATCGGAGCACTGCGCCGATTGTTAACATTCAAGATTTTAATACACAAACAGAGTGCAATTCCCGAAATATATAACAAAGCTAATCTACTCACTGTAGACCCCCCGCAGCCGCTATTGATTGCCGCGCCAACACCAAATAGAAAGCCACCAAACAGTAAGAACAAACTCGGCCAAAAAGCCGTAGACAGCTGGCGCCCCTCAATCACTGCACCTAACCCCATTGATACCCAAGCCAACGATCCACTAAACACAATCGCAAAGATGAACATTGGTGCTCCTTTCGTCGCCTCTTTTACTCCTCTCACCATACAAAGACCTGTGGTTTGGGCGCGATACTTCTAGGTAAGAATATGAGCCACACACTGATTAACTGGCATAAACACAAGCAACCCGGCAATTTGGGTAGCAACGTAACGAATGAGCTTTCTAATACCGAATTACAGCGTTTAATGGTTCAAAGGCCTATCAAGAACAGTTTCCAACCCCGCCACTCGTGCACGACCTTAGTATAAAATGATATCGACTTACTGATCATTTTGCGCCAAAGTCTACGAAAGGCACTCCAAACGAATACTTGTCGCTGCTGCACAAGTATAACAGCGACCACGTAGATGGCTTCAACTTGAAAGATCTTGGCTTTGCTGACTCTATTTTCCTTTCAGTCCCAAATAGGCAGATTGCCACTATGATCGTTCGTAGACTTCTACAAGCAGCACGAGAAAGGCGCAGAGTTGATATTGAGTATGTTTCGATGGATAACCCTGAAGTGCGAGGTCGAAACATCATTCCACACACCATCGTATTTGATGGGTTCCGTTGGTATGTACGAGCATATTTTGAATAGAGAACAATGTTCTTAGATTTCGTGTTCATCCGATTTAGAGGAGAGCCAGAGCTGCTCAATGAATCAGATATTTGCATTGAAGCCGTTCAGATTGGACAACAGAAGAAACAAATGAAATCACTCCAAACTCACATCTATCACCACAGCACAGCAACACATAGTAAAAGCCGATTACGGAATGCATAATTCTCCACTCACAATTAGTTGCCGACGAGCACTGATTAAATATTTACTCAAACGCTTAGATGTTTGCGTGGATAACAAGCAGCTCTCTTCGACTTCCAAGAAATATCAACTAGCACTAGTTAACTCCGCAAGCATAAAGCGCTGCCTTCTTTAATAACAGACCGGGGACACAAAAAGAGAGAGCTAACGCTTTATAGTATATAGGTATGCGATTGGAATGAGCTCGCTAGTAGAGAAGTAAATATCTGAAGCTTGCCCTATACTCTGAATACCGATTACAAGCTAGCGTCCTTGCTAACTACAAAACAGACTATGCCGCCTCAACATTAATCTATCTACTAGCTTCATACCACATATATACCTCTTGCTCGCTCCAACGGGGAGAGCGTTTAGAAACCATGATCGGTTTTGGGAACGTGTCATCCTGCCTCATTCTCCAAAAGGTAGTTCGACTAATATCAAAGGTGTAAATAATATCTTCAATCGTGAGTAGTTTGCTCATTCATATTTTACCTCTCATAACCTACTGATACCGACTCCAGGATGGATCTGTACCAAATACTGGCTATGTTTCGCTATTTGAAATAAAAATACAGCACAAAAAACGATCAGTCAATATAAAAACTTTTAATAAACATGTAGTTATCTATAATAAATGTATACACCATGCAGGTGTAATGATCGATAACTTGAGTCGGATTGACTTAAATGGCTGCGAATGCGGGATGCATTAGTAGAACTTAAAAAAATACATCGAGGCAAAGGGAGAAGATAGGAAAGCCTATAGCCGGGAGTAACTTTGAATGTGTTTCATGCCGTATCAGGTCGTAGCCTGCAGGTTCATCGTTACTTGACCATATACTTGACCACAAATGATAAAAACGAAAAAGGGCGTAGCAAGTACTAACCTGCTACGCCCCGTAAATAATGGCACGCCCTGTAGGATTCGAACCTACGACCACATCCTTAGAAGGGACGTGCTCTATCCAGCTGAGCTAAGGGCGCGCTACAGGAATGGATTATACGAATTCGAATCATGAAAGCAACGGCTTTATGTAACATTCTGATCTAAGTGAGTAAAAAAAGGTCAACAAACTTATAAGTGTTGAAAAACAGAGCAAAGCAATCGTTTGCCTTGTGGTAATCAAAAAGATTTTCTGGAATAATGCGCCAAAAACATCAGCCACTAACTTGAATATCAATACTAAGGAAATTCATGACTGCTCAAAATATTGATGGAAAGCTAATTTCTCAAACGGTTCGCTCCGAAGTAGCTGCACGTGTAAAAGCTCGTACTGAAGCTGGATTACGCGCTCCGGGCCTAGCGGTTATTTTAGTGGGTGAAGACCCTGCTTCTCAGGTTTACGTTGGTAGTAAGCGTAAAGCGTGTGAAGAAGTTGGCTTCGTATCTAAATCTTACGATTTGCCAGCTACTGCAACAGAAGATGAACTGTTAAACCTAGTCGACCAACTGAACCTAGATCCAGAGATCGACGGTATTCTGGTTCAACTGCCTCTACCTGCTGGCATCGATAGCACTCACGTTCTTGAGCGCATCACACCAGAAAAAGACGTTGATGGCTTCCACCCATACAATGTCGGCCGTTTGGCTCAGCGTATGCCAAAGCTTCGCTCTTGTACGCCAAAAGGTATCATCACCCTGCTTGACCGTTACAACATCGATTTACGTGGCAAGCACGCTGTTGTTGTTGGCGCTTCAAACATCGTAGGTCGTCCAATGACCCTAGAACTGCTTCTAGCAGGTTGTACAACGACTACATGTCACCGTTTCACTAAAGACCTTGAAGGCCACGTACGTCAAGCAGACGTTGTTGTGGTTGCTGTAGGTAAGCCTAACTTCATTCCTGGTGCTTGGATTAAGAAAGGTGCAGTTGTGGTCGATGTTGGTATCAACCGTTTGGATTCTGGCAAGCTAGTCGGTGACGTTGAATACGATGTCGCGAAAGAGAGCGCAAGCTTTATCACACCAGTACCGGGTGGTGTAGGTCCAATGACAGTAGCAAGCCTGATTGAGAACACAATGATCGCTTGTGAGCAATTTCACTCGAAGTAATCTATCAGCGCAGTATAAATAGAATTAGAAAGCCGCAACGTGATATACGCTGCGGCTTTTTTGCGAAAGACCACTTACTACTTATCTGGAGTCTCGACCGGCTCTGAAGGCGGCAGTAAACTGATGATCTCACATTCTGTCGATATCAGCTTTTCTAAGTCAGCCCCTTGAGTAATTAAACGGAAGTCTCCGTCATTGATGACTCCAAGCAAAATCGCTTTAGGATAAAGCGCGTTAAACTCATTCAGAACAAATGCCTCTGTCAGCCCTGTACTCTTGATTTGGCTACCTTGTGCCATTAATGAGTTGAGCTTGGAGTAAGTGACGCCTTCCTCAAATAGACTTCGGTTGCCATCTCGACTCACTTGATGCCTTTCATGCTTACTCTCTGGTGACTCAAGCTCAAAAACCTTATTGGCACCAAACTCGTCTTGATAATGCATGCTGACTAACGGGTTAGTTTGACGATAAGGCGAAACAATCATCGCTCGCCCTATCCCATCCAATTCCAAATTATTTTCGGCGTGACTGGAAGCTGGGTTGCCAAAGTAAACATTCAAGTTATCCATGCGCGCCAACCGAATGCTCTCCCAGTTGGTATCCGCAAGTACACTATTGATGTTGTGAGTCGCGAGCACCTTGGCAAACTGCCTTGCAAAGTGGGTGGCACCAAAGAAGATAACCCCCTGCGCTTTCTCTTGAGTGACACCTAGCCTTCTCGCCCACCAGCTCGCGGTTAAGCTCTGAATAACAACCGTCCCTATGATGACCAAGAACACCATAGGGACCAACAGGTCTGCGCCCTCGATCAATTGCTTCTCTTGAAGTTTGATCGCAAACAGAGAAGAAACCGCTGCCGCCACGATCCCGCGCGGTGCCATCCAACTTAAAAACCATTTATCTGCTGAGCTAAGATCCGTACCGATCCCGCTGATCCACACACTTAATGGGCGAGCCACCAGCATAACCACTGCTAATAACCCTATACCACCCCAACCTATCGACAAAAACGCGCCTGAATCGAGCCGACTGGCTAACAAAATAAACAACGCAGAAATGAGTAATACAGTCAGGGTTTCTTTGAATTCGATGATGTCTTCGATATCCAAGCCTTTCACATTGGCAAGCCAGATCCCCATGATGGTCACGGTTAACAAGCCAGATTCTTCACTCAGGTCGTTAGAGAACGAAAACGCTGCCAACATTAATGTCAGCACTGCTACATTACGCAGATAATGTGGCACCCAATGTCCTTGCAGCATCTTGGCAATCAAATAGCCACCGATGATCCCCAAGCCTAAACCAATAGCCAGAGTCAGCCCAAGCGCTGACAACACATGACCGGTAGGATCGGCTGAAGAGACAATGTATTCATAAACCAGAACGGCAAACAGAGCGCCTATTGGGTCAATAACAATACCTTCCCATCGCAAAATGCTACCAAGAGAGGCTTTAGGCTGAATACTACGCAGCATAGGCACAATTACTGTCGGGCCTGTCACCACCACCAAAGCACCGAATAACGCCGCTAATGGCCAACTAAAGTTAACAAAGTAGTAAGCACCGACAACAATGCACGCCCATGTAATCAGCATGCCTACACTCACTAGATGAGTCACCATGCGACCATGACCTCTGATCTCCTTAAAGTTAAGCGTCAATGCGCCTTCGAATAGAATGATGGCAACACCTAATGAAATCAGCGGAAACAGAACATCACCGAAAATGACATCTGGGTTAAGGACATTTAAGCCGGGGCCCAACAACAGGCCGACAATGAGAAGAGGGAGAATCGCGGGGAGACGCAATCGCCAGCCGAGCAACTGACAAGCTAAAGACAAGAGCCCAATTAGCGCCAAAGAAGAAGTAATCGACAAATCCATTTATGCCCCTAAATAATTGGTGCCACACCCTGCGGTCCAAATCTATTTACTGAAACAAGAAAGCCTACGTCATTAAACTATAGGCTCTCTTTTTCATACTAACCGAATATTATTGTGATTAATCAGTCACTTTACTATAGGGGAAATAAAATGACTGACTCGTTCACTCGGTACTTATCATCTAGCTAGAGTGAAAGTACCACGCCAGCAATCGCAGCACTCATTAAGTTAGCAAACACACCAGCACAAATCGCTTTAAAGCCGTATTGTGAGATGAAAGAGCGACGCTCTGGTACCAAGCTACCTAGGCCACCAATCAAAATCGCCATTGTTGAGATGTTGGCAAAGCCACACAGTGCGAAGGTTACAATCGCTTGTGAATGCTCGCTAAGAACCTCTTTCGCATCCATTAACTGAATGAAAGCGACAAATTCGTTCACAACAATCTTGTTACCGATCAGTGAACCTGCAACGATAGCCTCAGACCACGGCACACCGATCAGCCATGCAACGGGTGCGAACACATAGCCTAGGATAAGCTCGAAGCTTAGGTTTACGCCAAACCATCCCCCAACAATACCTAGCAAGCCATTCAGCATTGCAATCACACTGATAAAGGCAAGAAGTGTCGCACCCACCGCAACGGCAATACGAAGTCCAGACATAGCCCCATCTGCCATTGCCTCAACTACGTTTGTTGCTCGTGGAATTTCAACATCTGACTCAATGTTTTCTTGAACATCGTCAGCATTACCTGGTACTAAGATTTTAGCCATCAACAAACCTGCAGGTGCAGACATGAATGCCGCTGCGATCAGATAGTTTAGGTCAACACCAAGCGATGCATAACCAACAAGCGTACCACCAGCAACAGATGCCAAACCACATACCATCACTGCGAACAGTTGTGAATCCGTCATGTGTTTCAGGTAAGGCTTAACCACCAACGGTGCTTCAATCATGCCAACGAAGATATTTGCTGTCGCAGACAGGGATTCTGCACGGCCTGTGCCCAAGAACTTCTGCAGCGCGCCACCGATAAGGTTGATCACTTTTGGCATAAAACCTATGTGGTACAAACCAGAGATAAGCGCAGAGAAAAAGATAATAATGCCCAGAACGTTAATCGCGAAAACGAAACCGTTGTTCGTAAGGCCACCAAATAGGAAGTTAATCCCTTCTTGACCGTAGTTGATCAAGCTAGATACCGCACCAGTGGCTGCATTCAACGCTTCTTTACCCATTGGAACATATAGAACCAATAGCGCGAATGAGATTTGTAGTAAGAAAGCCAGAGAGACTGTTCTTAGTGGAATATTTTTTCTGTCCGTAGATAGTAACCAAGCGGCAACTAAAATAGTAATAATTCCAAGTAGCGAAGCCATGTGCGTCAACCTAAAAGTTGTAGTTAGGAAAGGCGACGCATTCTATAGAGGAAATCGTTTGCGGCAAGCGGCGGTTGTTAATGTGATGTTGGGGTAATCACTCTTGAGTAATGATTTTAATTAAGCTATTGAATTTTAATAATTAAATTTGATTAAAAAGCGTACTTTTTCCATATGGAAATTATATTTATAGATTTGGAAACAGTTAACGATGCAGTTCGACGCACGTTTTTAGGTTTTCATCCCAGTACGTCGGCGATCCAATATGATCTTTTATGAACTCAATCACCGCAGAAAGCTTCTTCGGCATGTTCTTTCGACTCGGATACACAGCATAGAATGGCATCAGCTGACTCGCTCTCCATTCCGGCAAGACTTGGATTAATTTGCCCGTTCTGAACTCTTCCTTCACTAAGTAAGTGGCCAAGTAAGCCACGCCCCACCCGGATACCGCTGCGTCTCGAACTGCCTCAGCTAAATCCACCGAGTAATCCCCGGCCACTTTAACACTAAGGTTCTCTTGTCCGTTATCAAACGCCCACGATGTGTAGTCTCGCTCTCGGCTGCGATAGATAAGACAGTTGTGGTCAATCAAATCAGACGGTACGTGTGGTGTCCCGGCTTTAATCAGGTAATCGGGCGATGCTGCTACCACAAACTGGCTATCAGCTAATCGCTGCGCAATGTACCCTTCTGGCAGGTCTTCATTATTGGTGATCCAAAGATCTAAACGCTCTTCAATCATGTCCACTTTGTAATCGAACAGGTGGACTTCGATTCTCAACTGAGGATAAAGCTGTCTGAGCTCATCAATCGCAGGAATAATATGTAAGGTGCCAAATGACTGCGACAGCCCAACACGCAGTATTCCTGAGATATCATCACGCTGGCTGTCCATATCCATTTGAGCCGCTTTTACCGTGTTAAACAGTTGCTCACAGTGCTGATAGAAGACTTCCCCCGCTTCCGTTAGCGTTAGGCTACGTGTGGTTCTTTGTACTAGCTTGATTCCAATGGAGTCTTCGAGCAAAGCAACTTGCTTACTGATATGAGACACCGAAACGTTCAAGCTTTTTGCAGCACTGGTAAAGCCATCGTGCTTAATTAATGCATGGAATATCACCATCTGTGCAGCTCTATCTGTTAGCACAAGACCACCTTCTTAAAACTCAAAAATATAAAATCAAAAAGGACTCCGAAGAGTCCTTTAGTTCGTTCTGCCTATGGTAGGCCAAATGCTATCAGAGCAAGTCATAACGATTAATACAATTAGGTCTACTAATCAAACTTGATTCTGTCTGCTAGATGGCTAACCGCCAAAGCAAAGTAGTAAGAACGATTCCACTTCATTAACACATTGTAGTTGTTGTAAACGAGGTAAGAGCGACCCGCTTCGTCATCTGGCATGATTAACCAAGCTTTAATGTCTTCATCAAGGTTAGGCAATGGGCGATCGTCGTACCGCTTAATACCAAGTTCAGACCACTCTTTTAGGTATTTCGCTTTGTCTTCAGAACGACCTTGCAAATCAATAGACACCGTTGATGGTACATGAACCTGACGACCCCAAGTGTACTTATCATCCCAACCGGATTGGCTCAGATAATTCGCCGCCGAAGCAAACACATCTTCTTCAGTGCCCCAAATGTCTTTCTTGCCGTCGCCATTACCATCAGCGGCATACGCTAAGAACGAGCTAGGCATAAACTGAGGTTGGCCCATAGCACCAGCCCAAGAGCCTTTCATCTCTTTCGGGGTGATATGGCCTTGGTCAAGAATAGTCAACGCCGCCATCGCTTCACTGCGGAAAAACGCTTCTCTACGCCCTTCGTAAGCCATAGTTGTTAAGGCATCGATAACGCTATAATTACCCGTGAATTTACCGAAGTTACTCTCAACACCCCACAAAGCGACAATGAATCGCGGCTGAACGCCATATTCATCACCAATGCGCTTTAACGCTTTGTAATGCTCCTTATACAGTGATCTTGCTTGCTTCACTTTCCAATCTGGCACTGCTCGTGGAATATACTCATCCAGAGTCAGTTTCTTTTCAGGTTGGTTTTTATCCGCTTTGACCGCTCTTGGCTTAAACGTTACACCATCAAAGGCTTCATCAATGATCGCTTCAGAAATGCCTTCTTCACGGCCTTGTTGCTTTAGTTTTTCTACATATTGCTCAAAGCTCTGTTCTTGAGCCTGTACTGAGCCAATGGTCAGGCTATTACCTAAAAGTAATGCCGACACCGCCAATATGCTTTTCGAAAATTTACTCAACGATCACTCCTCCCTGAATTGAGATAGCTATCACTCTTCGTCTTGATTGTTTTGCTGAGCTTTGCGCTCTTTGTACAGCTCAAGTTCGTTTACTGGTGGAGGCGGAACTTGCAAAAAGAAACCATCGGTGTTCAGTGATTCTCTCACCTTATCGATGTTCACTTGAGCCAGTTTGCGACCGTCCATTTTAATTACCATTACAAAACTAGGTTTACCAAACATTTGCATCAATGCGTCAGGAACTTGTGAAAAATCATCCTTCTTCGGGATATAAAGGTATGTTCCTTCTTTCTTTGAGCTTTTATATATAGAACACAGCATGACAAACCTTTTTAATTGATTATGACTACAAAACTCTCACATGCGAGATCAATAGTTTATGTTAGGGAAATATTGGGAACAAAACGTCCATTTGACAACAAGATTACTTGCTGTGCTTGATTTGGGAATATAACATGATAAACCTAGTTTCAGGCAATGCCCTTTATTTTATTAATAAAGAAATTGTACCAATTCGCTATTGAGGTCCTGTAGTTTTTCGATGTCTAGTAACCCAGATCTAAAAGGTAGCAGCTTTACGCTATCTGTTTTGCACTTATCCGATGATCAAGTCGAAAATGCAGTCTCTTTTCTTCAAGAGAAGGTAGACCAAGCACCCACTTTTTTTGCTGCCGCACCTGTGGTTATCAACATCAGCAAAGTGGCTGGCGATATCGACTTCGTAAAGCTAAAAGATGGTATCTCTCAAGCGGGTATGATTCCGGTTGGCGTCGCTGGCTGTTCTGACAAACGCATGCAGAACCTTGCTAGAGAAGCTGGCTTTGCGGTCATGACGGCTAGTAAATCACCATCGCAAGCACCTGCAAAAATGGCGCCTATTAAAGTAATTAGAACCCCGATTCGTTCTGGGCAGCAGGTATACGCAAAAGATGGCGACCTATTAATCCTAAGCCACGTAAGTGCAGGTGCAGAAGTGATTGCCGACGGCAGCATCCATATTCATGGCACATTACGCGGCCGTGCGATTGCCGGTGCAAGTGGTCAAACTGAAGCAAAAATAATTTGTAATGATTTACAAGCCGAGCTGGTTTCTATTGCAGGAAATTACTGGCTCAGCGATCAAATTGAAAGCGAGTACTGGCAGAAGAAAACCATGTTTAGTATGGCAAACGATGTATTACACGTTGACGTCCTCGCAATATAAGAGAAATAAAAGGAAAAAATAATGGCACGCATTATCGTTGTAACGTCAGGTAAAGGCGGGGTAGGAAAAACGACCTCTAGTGCAGCTATTGCCTCTGGTCTGGCTCTAAAAGGAAAGAAAACCGCAGTTATCGACTTTGATATCGGTCTGCGTAACCTTGATTTAATCATGGGTTGTGAGCGTCGTGTTGTTTACGACTTCGTTAACGTTATCAATGGTGAAGCAACGCTTAACCAAGCGATGATCAAAGATAAACGCACAGAAAACCTATTCATTCTCCCTGCTTCTCAAACTCGTGATAAAGATGCACTAACCAAAGACGGTGTTCGTCGCGTATTTGATGAACTGGATGAGATGGGCTTTGATTTCATCATCTGTGATTCTCCAGCGGGTATCGAGCAAGGCGCTCTGATGGCGCTGTACTTTGCTGATGAAGCGATTGTAACGACTAACCCTGAAGTCTCTTCAGTACGCGACTCAGACCGTATTCTAGGTATTCTTGACTCTAAATCTCGTCGTTCAGAGGACGGCTTGGAGCCTGTGAAAACTCACCTTCTACTGACTCGCTACAACCCTGCTCGCGTAAATCAAGGCGAGATGCTGAGTGTGGAAGATGTTGAAGAGATCCTACACATTTCTCTACTGGGCGTAATCCCTGAGAGCCAAGCGGTACTGAACGCATCGAACAAAGGTGTTCCAGTGATCTTTGACGAAGCAACCGACGCAGGTATGGCTTACAATGATACTGTAGAACGACTACTAGGTAGCCAAGTTGACTTCCGCTTCTTAACGGAACAGAAGAAAGGCATCTTCAAACGACTGTTCGGGGGCTAATGCGCAATGTCATTACTAGAGTTTTTCAGACCACAGAAGAAGACCACTGCAAACCTAGCCAAAGAACGTTTGCAGATCATTGTTGCTGAACGCCGTAGCCATGACGACCCAGCGCCGTCTTACCTGCCGCAACTAAAAGAAGACATCTTGAAGTGTATTGCTAAGTACGTAGAAGTGGATCCATCAATGGTTGACCTTACGTTCGAACACAAAGATGACGATATCTCAGTATTAGAGCTGAACGTTAAACTGCCCGAAGACGATAAGTAATCATCACTATCTCGTCAGCAGATTGAATAAAAAAGAGAGCCTAGGCTCTCTTTTTTGTGTCTGCGTTTTGTTCTTAAACAGTTTGGCTATTTGATTGCTTTATTCAGCCTCTCGCCAACCAGCTCTATACGCCAACCTTGCATCACATCCGGCAGTTTTTCTGGATTACGATCGTGCTTCCAAACCCAACTCAACATTTGGTTTAGTTGCTTCTTCGATGCCAAAAATTCAGTCACTAGGCCACTGTGTTGCGAAGCGGTTTTCACTTCATCTTTCAACACTTTAAAGACTTGCTTATAGCCCGGGTAGTCCATCAAGCGTTCAACTGGTGCTGGGTACTCTTCTTCTGGCGTGTGTTCCGCTAACTTAACGATTGAGCTGATCTTCGCGCCATGACGACGTACAGAGCGGAAATCAAAACCTTCCTCTTCCATACGCTTCGGATTCTTAATCGCAAAACGCGCGACAGCCCAAAGATCTTGTTCTTTAAAGATAAAGTTCAATGCGAGATCGCGCTTAATCGCTTCTTTCAAACGCCATGTTGCAAGTGGTCTCAAGATAGCAAGTTGCTGTGGCTTAAGTTGCCATGCACCTTTGATATCAAGGTAAGCCGTATCTGGATTTACTTTACGGATACGCTTCGCCACCTGTAGATCAGACTCTTGTTGCGCCGCTTCCCACCAGCCTGCTTCCATCACTTTCTCAAGAAGCTTATTGTACATAGGCATTAAGTAATGAACGTCTGCTGCCGCGTAGTCGAGTTGCTTTTGAGAAAGCGGACGCGCCAGCCAATCAGTGCGAGATTCACTCTTATCTAAATCCACACCAACAAACTCTGAAACCAAAGCAGCAAAGCCCGTTGATAAGCCATGTCCTAAGAACGCCGCCATGATTTGAGTATCGACCATTGGGGTTGGTGTACAATCAAATGCGTTCTGGAATACTTCTAAATCTTCACCGCATGCGTGTAGCACTTTCAGTACTGAAGCGTCTTTCAATAACCCAACGAACGGTGTCATTTCATCAAGAGCAATAGGGTCAATCAGAGACAGCGTTTCACCGTCAAATAACTGAATCAAGCCTAATTGAGGGTAATAGGTTCTTGTACGAACAAACTCCGTATCAAGCATAACGACATCGGCTTCACGTGCTTGTTGGCAAACTCGCTCAAGGTCTTTCAATTGGGTAATGATTTGATAATCCACAAAAACTCTCACTGGTTTCTATTTGATCGCCGGATACAAAAATGCCGACATTAACTGTCGGCATTCTAACACCATTTTACCACGCCCGCTTAGATTAAGCGTTTCAATGATTTCAGGCGAAACTGTGCTTGTTACTCACTTGCGCGTTTAGCAAGTTCTGCATCGTTCTCTTCACGTAATACGCGACGTAAGATCTTACCTACGTTGGTCTTTGGAAGATCTTCTCTAAACTCAACCAGTTTAGGCACTTTGTAACCCGTTAGGTGTTCACGACAGTGCGCGATAATGTCTTCTTTGGTTAGGCTAGGATCACGCTTAACCACATAGATCTTAACCAGTTCACCAGACACTTCGTGAGGTTGACCAATCGCTGCTACTTCTAGCACTTGACCATGCAGTGCAACGACATCTTCAATCTCATTCGGGTAAACGTTAAAGCCAGACACAAGAATCATGTCTTTCTTACGGTCAACAATGTGCAGTAAACCTTCGTCATCAAACTTAACAATGTCACCCGTCGATAACCAACCGTCTTGGTCAATCACTTCTTTGGTCGCTTCTGGACGTTGCCAGTAACCTTGCATCACTTGAGGACCACGAACTTGCAGCTCACCCACTTGATCATTAGCAACCACGTTACCTTCATCATCAATGATACGAACATCGGTTGAAGGTACCGGTAAACCGATAGCACCCGTGTAATCTTTTAGGTCATATGGGTTACCCGTTACCAGCGGTGAACACTCGGTTAAACCATAACCTTCTAACAGGTGGATACCTGTCACTTTCTTCCATTGTTCAGCAACAGCGCGTTGAACCGCCATACCACCACCAACAGATAGGCGTAGGTTACTGAAGTCTAATTCGTGGAAATCTTCGTTGTTTACTAACGCATTGAACAGTGTGTTTACACCAGTAATTGCGGTAAACGGAACCTTTTGCAGCTCTTTGATGAAACCAGGAATATCACGAGGGTTAGTGATAAGAAGGTTACGACCACCCATTTCTACGAACAGCAAGCAGTTTACTGTCAGTGCAAATACGTGATACAGCGGCAATGCTGTTACCACTAGCTCTCGGCCTTCATGCAGAACCGGACCATACGCCCCTTTCGCTTGAAGTACGTTCGCGATCATATTGCGATGCGTTAGGATTGCACCCTTCGCAACACCCGTAGTACCACCAGTGTACTGAAGGAATGCAATATCATCCCCAGTCATAAATGGTTTTACATACTGAAGGCGACGACCTTTATGCAGCGCTTTTCTGAACGAGATAGCACCCGGTAGATCATACTTAGGCACCATACCTTTCACGTATTTCACGACGAAATCGACAATAGTACCTTTTGCACGAGGTAGCATTTGACCAAGACTAGTCAGTACTACGTGCTTCACAGGAGTGTTGTCGACCACTTTCTCAAGCGTACTCGCGAAATTCGAAACGATAACAATCGCCTTTGCACCTGAATCGTTCAGTTGGTGCTCTAGCTCACGAGGTGTGTACAGTGGGTTGACGTTCACTGCAATCATACCAGCGCGCAATACACCAAAGAGTGCAATTGGGTATTGCAGCAAGTTTGGCATCATCAGTGCAACGCGATCACCCTTCTTGAGCTTCAAATCATTCTGCAGGTAAGCAGCAAAAGCACGACTGCGCTCTTCAAGCTTACGGAATGTCATTACTGAGCCCATGTTCTCAAAAGCAGGTTGGTCTGCGTATTTCTGTACAGACTGCTCGAACATTTCGATAAGAGATGGGTATTGATCTGGGTTGATCGTTTCTGGTACGTCACTTGGATAACGTGAAAGCCAAGGTTTATCCACTATGTTACTCCTCGTTTATCAGCTGACGACTGCTTCGCCGCTTTTATCATTACGGTATTACAGCACAGCTTTAGTGCATGAGCACTAAAAGGCTCAAACACTTGTTTAAATTTTGTTAACTAAACCAAGAATTAGCTCTGAAACTAGCTCTGGGCTCTCTAAATGACAATGATGTCCGCCGGGAACAGTCTCGATTTTTAGAGGACTATGGGCTGATTTGTAGCGATTATGCTGCAAATGTCTAAATCCATCATTGCCTAATATTATGAGTTGAGGGCATTCAATAGCCGCCATAATCGCTTCTGCGTGCGCCTGTGACATTCGATATAAAGAGTCACATTTTAGATTAGGGTCGCATCGCCATTGCCAGGAGTCGTCTAACTCGGCAATCCCTCGTTCTACAATAGGAGCAATGAGTTCGGCATTGATTTGATTGGCGTGTGCTCTCAGCTTAATAGCATCCTCTAGGCTTGCTAAAGGACGTGAAGGCTTTCTCCGCTGTCGAAGACGACTGAGTACCCCATCTCTTAGACGAGAGACCGTTTCTTGGGGAGCTTCAGAAAGAGGTCCGTGACCTTCAATTTGAATTAATCCTGACACCTTTTCAGGAAAGGCGGCACTATAGCAACTTGCTATCAATGCACCAAGTGAATGTCCTACTAGCACCAGTCTGTTTGGCGATAATTTAGTCACAATCTGATGTAAATCATCGATATAGTCATGAAATGGGTAGTAACTTCCCGACTTATGCGACGAAAGACCATGACCAAAGAGGTCAATCGCAATCAGATGACAATCAGGTAGTCTGGTTTGTAGGTTGGCAATAACAGAAGAAAAACTCGCAGAATTATCTAACCACCCATGAATAAAAACGACCGTCGTAACGGTCGTTTCTGAATTGCCCATCTGCTGTGTGGCAAGCGTCCCGCTCGCAAGGGAGTATGACTTTTCAATCATCAAACATCTCATTCCATCTGACTGTACAATCTAGGCCTAGCAAAGTGAGCTACTCTACGTCCTGTATAACTCGACCGTGCCTTGGCATAGTTTGGAAGCTACGGCAATGTAGGCTTCTGCACGAATAGTAGGTTGGTGCGAAATCGTTAACAACGACACGTTCCGTAATGTTCCACAGTCGTTGGTTATCTACCTTCATCACTGGGAAGGTGTAAGGGTACTCGCCGATTTTACCATCTTCACTACCGTCTGATTGACCAACTAGCGTAATCAAACGGCCTTCAGCAAAGCTTAACGGCTCAACGTATCCTTCAATATAACCAACAAAGCGCCCACTCGGTTCGGCATCGAGATCTGGCTTACCATTGCTTGAAATTGGCATGTTAGCAACTTCAATTCGAGTTCTGTCTTTTAAGTTTGTCACTTTAGAAATGACGCCGCCTAACCGAACACTTTTCGCATCCGGCAGTTGGTCGACCCATTGCTGGTAGTCGCTGATAACAGGCTCTGATTTTGCTTCAAGCTCACTAGGAAGTGATGAACACCCTGCAAGCACCAAGATACCAATAGAAAGGGCAATTAAGCGTATTTTAGATAAGTAATTAGACATGGTTCTGGTCCTTCAACAGGCATTAATAAAACGCTTTAGATGTAAATATCGACACCGATGAGCTTTGCAAGTTCTTCTTTTTTCGCCTGGTTCATTACATCCATGTATTCTTCCATAGCCTTACGTCCTCGGCCTTCTGGAAGATCATACTGGATTTGAGCCTTGTGTAGCTCAGACTCTTTAACTTGACGAATAGAATGAGAGACAGCATTGGCCACTTTGGTTGGTTGCCCAACCGCAGTGCTAGCATCAGATTTTTTTGCCTGCTCCTTCTTTTTAACTCGATTCGGCTTAGACGTATTGCCTATCGAAGAAGGAGGTAAGTTATTAATTGATACCATGACTAAATATCTGCCCTCTCAAATCTAAATAATACGCATTTAGATCTAACTTGCATCAGAACCTTGTAAAAAATTACTCGCGACCTGGCAGCTTCTTCCACGTCACTTTATCACGCAGATAAACTGGCTCAGACTCTTCCGCAGCAACCGCTTTACCCTCTGCATAAGCGAATTGAGCTAGGAACGCCATATCTTGAGCTTCTGGGAATAGCACTTCACACGCTTTGGTGTTGATCGCGAGTGTATCCATATGCTCGGCGTAAGCTTCCCAACCAGTACCCACTTTTGCCCATGTTTCAGAGTCAGCTTCAAGCTGCGCAGCCAATTCACTTGGCGGTGTAACACACTCAGCATCAACCGCAGTCCAACGACCGTCTTGTTCACGGCTGTAACGAGCCCAGTAAACTTCACTCATACGCGCATCAATAGCGGTTGCTACATGAGTTTCACCAAATTTACGGTAGCTGCCTTGCGCCATCGCTGCCAATGTAGAGACACCGATCATTGGTAAATCTGCACCAAAAGCCAAGCCTTGAGCAATACCAATACCAATACGTACGCCCGTGAAACTGCCTGGGCCTTGACCAAACGCGATAGCATCAATATCGGTTAAAGCGATATTCGCTTCTTTCAGTACTTCATCAACCATAGGTAGAATTTTTTTCGTATGGTCTCGAGGTGCCTCTTCGCTACGAGCGAACACCTGGTCACCAATTACTAATGCAACTGAACAGTTTTCAGTTGCGGTATCTACTGCAAGAATTTTCGCGCTCATTTGTGTCTCAAATATTCGTTATCTAATCTAAAAATAATGGCTAAGCTCAACAATGCCAGTTACTCGGCAGCGGTTGAATGGTCTTTAGCTAAGAATTCTTTAATGACCCCTAAGTCACGTGTACGAGGGATAGGCGGTAAACTCGCCAAAAAAATGCCACCGTAATCGCGAGTCACCAATCGGTTATCGCAAATAATCAAAGCACCATTATCACGCTTATCACGTATCAATCGGCCGACACCTTGTTTCAAGGTAATCACAGCGTCTGGCAACTGTACTTGTGCAAAAGGATCACCCCCTTTTAACTTACAGTCCTCAATGCGAGCCTTAAGTAAAGGGTCATCAGGGGCTGTAAAGGGTAATTTATCGATGATAACACAGCTTAATGCATCGCCCCTAACATCTATCCCCTCCCAGAAAGCGCCTGTCGCCACCAGCAAGGCATTACCCAATTCCATGAACTCGGCTAAGGTTTTTTGCTTACTTGTCTCACCTTGCAATAGAACTGGAACCGTCAGGGTTTCTCGGAATCGCTCGCCCAACTCTTTCATCATGCTGTGTGAGGTGCACAGAAAGAAACAGCGGCCTTGGTTTTGCTCAATTACCGGTGTCAGCATACGAACCAGTTTATCGGCTAAGCCCGGGCTATTCGGTTCTGGAAGATAACGAGGCACACATAAACGTGCTTGATTCGGATAATCGAATGGGCTCGGCAGTGAAAACTGAGCCGAGGGCTTTAAGCCTAGTCGCGAAGTGAAGTGGTCGAAATCGTCCGATACCGCCAAGGTTGCTGAGGTAAACACCCAAGCGCCCGGCTTCAGCTCAATCTGCTCGTGAAATTTGTCAGCAACTGAAAGCGGCGTAATGTGCAAAGCAAAATGGCGCGGTGTTGTGTCATACCAATACGAATAACCCGTAATCGACACATCACATACACGTTCAATACGTGACTTAATCATGTTTGCACGCTCGAAAGCGGTATCCAATAGTTGGCTTCGCCCGAGTGCTAATTTCAATACATCTACAGCCAGTTGCAATGCATCTTGCAGGCGAACAAGTTCTCGTGCAATTGACTCAGATTTTAAGGCCTCACGCCAATTACCACGAAACCCCGTATCACCGAGCGCGATTCTTAAATCAGATGAGGACTGAACCAGCCTGTCACCGACCTTTTGTAACTGACGCATGTCTTTCGCTTCGGTGCGATAGCCAATCTCAATGTCTTTGGCGAGCTCGTGAATTTGTCTACTCGATACAGACTGACCAAAATATTGGCTTGCAATGTCAGGAAGTTGATGCGCTTCATCGAAGATAAACACACCTGCCTCTGGGATAAGCTCACCGAATCCGGTCTCTTTAATCGCGAGATCGGCTAGGAAAAGGTGATGGTTTACTACGACCACATCGGAATCCATCGCTTTTTTACGCGCTTTAAGTACAAAGCAATCAGTATAACTTGGACACTCTTTGCCTAAACAATTGTCGTTGGTCGAGGTAATCGTTGGGATTACTGGGCTATCTTCAGCAATATCATCACAATCACCCAAATCACCGGTTTGCGTGGATGACGACCAGCTACGAACTTTGACTAACTGAGCGAGTAGCGTTGGATCTGTATGAGTGCCATGACTTTCGATCATTTGGCGGCTCAACCTATCCAAACATAAATAGTTTGAACGGCCCTTGAGCAGGGCAACTTGACCATGAAAACCAAGGGCATCGGTCATCAAAGGCAGATCACGGTGGAACAGCTGTTCCTGAAGGTTTTTAGACCCCGTACTAATAATGGTTTTCTTGCCACTAAGCAGTGCCGGTACAAGATAAGCAAATGTCTTACCGGTACCCGTCCCTGCTTCTACCACCAATTGGCTCTGTTGCTGAATGGCCTGTGAAACTGCTTCAGCCATGTCTAACTGAGCTTGTCTTGGTTGAAAGCCTGGGATTGCTTTACCCAGTGCGCCATCAGCAGAAAACGTTTTAGATATCATAGAGTACGAAGTTTAGAAAAAGTGAAGGCGAATTATGGCAGGTTTAGTGAGCCGGCGCGAATCAAGAATGACTTCGCACCGGAGGTGTCTGGGTTGTTTCAAATGATTTAGAGAACAGAAATGAAAATCGAGATTGCTATTTTAGCTTAAAGGTTAATTGCTTATTTTCGATTGAGATAACGAGATAGCCAAGGAGCACCCTCAAATTCATTATCATTTGGCTGTATCGCTTTTACTGCATCGCTTGGCGGGGTTTTGCTTTCCCACATTTCATCGAGAACATTTCCATCTAGCTCTGTGCTGCCCAGCCAATGAACTCACGCGTTTGCAGTACAGTTTTTTTGCTAGTAACTCTTTATCCATAAGTATCACCTCTATTTTTGGCCAAGGCGAAAATGCCCCGGTTGAAGCTCAAATGCGTACTACGGTCAAAACTTTAAAAATGAAGCTTCTGCCTGTTTTGCTATCTGAAAACTGATATTTCGACATCAAACAATTTATCAAAGCGATAAATGAGCAGCAGAATTTGTTGAAACCAAATTGATAATAGATTAATTATAACGGTGATATTGCAGCTCAGTTCACCGTTCGACGGCCTGTATTTAATTTGAAGAATAAAAAATATTTCATGGAAGTAAGATGCAAATGGAAAGAAAAACATTACTAACACATTGTACTGATGCCCCAGGCCTCATCTCAAAGATCACCAACATTTGTTACAAGCACCAACTCAATATTGTTCACAATAACGAGTTCGTAGATAACACTAGTGGACACTTCTTTATGCGCACAGAGCTTGAAGGGTATTTCAATGATGAAACCTTTCTAGCAGACCTAGACCAAGCCCTGCCAGAAAACGCGAAACGTAAGCTCGTTGGCTCTTCTCGAAAACGTGTGGTTATTCTCGTGACGAAAGAAGCACACTGCCTTGGCGACATTCTAATGAAGAACTTCGATGGTAGCTTAGACGTTGAAATCGCAGCGGTTGTCGGTAACTACGATATTTTACAAAGCCTAACCGAGCGCTTTGATATTCCTTACCACCATGTTTCACACGAAGGTCTGAACCGTGAAGAACATGAGCAAAAAATGCTAGAAGTGATTGACCAATACGAGGCTGATTACCTTGTTTTGGCTAAGTACATGCGAGTGCTTACTCCGGGATTTGTTGAAAAGTACAACCACAAGATCATCAATATTCACCACAGCTTCTTGCCTGCATTTATCGGTGCGAAACCCTACCAACAAGCGTATGAGCGCGGCGTAAAGATCATTGGTGCAACGGCGCACTTCGTGACTAACGATTTGGATGAAGGCCCAATCATTAAGCAAGACGTTATTCCTGTTGATCATAACTTCAGTGCGAAAGACATGGCGCAAGCGGGGCGTGACGTAGAGAAGAATGTTCTAAGTAAGGCGCTAAACAAGGTGATCAATGATCACGTGTTTGTTTACGGCAACAAGACTGTCATTCTGTAGGTTCAACAACGATTAGAACCCAATAAAAAACGCGTAATAGGATTGCCCCATTACGCGTTTTTTGTATCTGATAATCAGACCAGCTTTATGAGATTCCCGACTACGCTCCTTCGTCGCTATCGGGAATGACGGTGTTCTCTTGCTAGTAAAAACGATGACTCAGAAGAGATACAGTCAAACCGAATGATAGTAAGGCACAACCACTGCACACATCCGCGCTCTATCTGAAAATTTTAATATCAAATCAAGCATTCACTACAGTTGATAGACCAACACATCCACTAACCGGCAACCTCGTCGTTCCGATGAGCCTAGGTGAGATCAGGAATCTCGCCCCTTTAAACTATCGACTAAAACTAAGCTTGCTCTGATTCTACAATCTTCTTCAACGAATGTGGGTGCAGCTTGATACAGATCCCTTGATGCTTAAATGCAACGGTTGGGTTGTTCAAACGCTCACACTCACCTTTCGGGCTAGACAGCTTGATCTTAATACCTTGCTCAGCCAGCGTTTCAAAGTTAGCAGCGAACTGCGGGTAAGTGTCTTTCAGATCCGCTAAGTACTCGTCAGCCGTGTGAGCATGAGACGGAATTACGAACTCAACGTGTTCCCAATCTTGGCTCGGGTAAATCTTGCCTTCTGCGGGGTATGGTAACTCTAAACACTCAATGCTCCAGCCACGGCTTTGCAAAGGCTGATCAAAAGCAATTACAACAATTGGACGACCATTGATCATCGCTTGTGAAATCGTAGAGCCGAATTCAGACCATGCTTGATGCGCCGCTTTCGCTAATTCCGTTTCATTGATTCTTAGCGCGATATGATCCGCTTGAGCAAAACTCAGATCCAAACCCAGTACGTTACCTAGGTTCTCAATTTTCGCCATAAACGTATCAAGGCGGGCGATCATTTGTTGCGGTTCTAATTCAGCTTGCTTGAGGCTCATTGTCATTGTCTGCGTTCTCCAAATAATGGCTGCATGGTATCAGTTTTACCTTGTTCAACAAGCACTGCGTATATAAAAAGACAGCCGATAAGCACGTTGGCTCACATTCCTAAATACACAAACGCGGCATGGCGAAAATTGAATGTCAAAAACCCCTTAGGAAATGTTAATTTTCTATCAATTCGACCTATAAGAAACCGCACAAAATTGGTATGATTACTGCCATTTTTGTGAACTTAAACAGTGTCTGTTGTTCATTTCGGCATTAAATCGTTAACTAGACGCATAATTAACCAAATTTAATGACCTCGAAATAACGGCCACTCTTATCATCCTTGAATTGAAGGAAACGCGTGTGAATATCCAAGCACTTATTAATGACAAAGTATCTCAGGCTCTAGAAGCCGCTGGCGCACCTGCAGGCTCTCCTGCTGCTGTTCGCCAATCTGCAAAACCACAATTTGGTGACTACCAAGCAAACGGCGTAATGGGCGTTGCTAAGCGACTAGGCACTAACCCGCGAGAATTTGCTCAGAAAGTATTGGACGTTCTAAACCTAGACGGTATCGCTTCTAAAGTTGAGATCGCAGGTCCAGGTTTCCTTAACATCTTCCTAGATGAGGCTTTCCTAGCAAAACAAGCAGACGCAGCACTTGCTGACTCTCGCCTTGGTGTTGCGGCAGCTGAAGCACAAACCATTGTTGCTGACTACTCAGCGCCAAACGTTGCAAAAGAAATGCACGTTGGTCACCTGCGTTCAACAATCATCGGTGATGCCGTTGTTCGTACACTGGAATTCCTAGGCCACAAAGTTATCCGTGCTAACCACATCGGTGATTGGGGCACTCAATTCGGTATGCTTATCGCAAACCTTGAGCGCGTTCAGGCTGAATCAGGTGAAGTTTCAATGGAACTTGCTGACCTTGAAGGCTTCTACCGTGAATCTAAAAAGCTTTACGACGAAGACGAAGAGTTCGCAGTTAAAGCACGTGGCTACGTAGTGAAACTGCAAAGCGGCGACGAGTTCTGTGCAGAGATGTGGAAGAAGCTTGTTGACGTAACAATGATTCAAAACCAACGCAACTACGATCGTCTAAACGTTTCACTAACGCGTGATGACGTAATGGGCGAAAGCATGTACAACCACATGCTTCCAGGCATCGTTGCTGATCTTAAAGAGCAAGGTCTTGCTAAAGAAGATGACGGCGCACAAGTTGTATTCCTAGACGAATACAAAAACAAAGATGGTGACCCAATGGGCGTTATCATCCAGAAGCGCGACGGCGGTTTCCTTTACACAACAACTGATATTGCCTGTGCAAAATACCGTTTTGAAGAGCTAGGCGCAGACCGCGTTCTTTACTTCATCGACTCTCGTCAGCACCAACACCTAATGCAAGCTTGGACTATCGTTCGTAAAGCAGGTTACATCCCAGAATCGGTTTCTCTTGAGCACCACGCGTTCGGCATGATGCTAGGTAAAGACGGTAAGCCATTCAAGACTCGTGCAGGCGGTACGGTTCGTCTAGCTGACCTTCTTGATGAAGCAGAAGTTCGTGCAGCACAACTGATCGAATCTAAGAACCCAGAACTAGCAGAAGACGAGAAGAAAGCGATCGCTAACACAGTTGCAATGGCAGCGGTTAAGTACGCAGACCTTTCTAAGCACCGTACTACTGACTACGTGTTCGATTGGGACAACATGCTTGCGTTCGAAGGTAACACAGCACCTTACATGCAATACGCATACACTCGTGTTGCTTCTGTATTTGCTAAAGCTGGCGTTTCTATGGACTCTCTTGAAGGTGAAATCAAAATCACTGAAGAGAAAGAGAAAGCACTTATCGCGAAACTTCTACAATTTGAAGAAGCGGTTCAATCTGTTGCTCGTGAAGGTCAACCACACATCATGTGTAGCTACCTGTTCGAACTAGCAGGTCAGTTCTCTAGCTTCTACGAAGCGTGCCCTATATTAGTAGCAGAAGACGAAGCGGTTAAACAGAGCCGTCTGAAGCTTGCTGCCCTAACAGCGAAGACAATCAAACAAGGTCTGTCGCTTCTAGGCATCGAGACTCTAGAACGCATGTAAGCGATTCGAGATTCGAGATTCGAGATTCGAGATTCGAGATTCGAGATTCGAGATTCGAGATAATTAGAAAGGTTGACGTGAAAACGTCAACCTTTTGTTTTATTTGGAGGTTATATTTACTTAACTATCCGCAAACTTCCGTTGCAAGAGATCTCCTACTACGCTCCTTCGTCGCTCTAGGAGATGACGGCAATGAATGCCGTAAGTCCGAGACAGGATCAATGGCGCGTTCCCACTATCCTTCCCCCGCCATCCCCTTCATTGATGAGAGAGCGTGCTAGGACATCTGCTTATTGAGGTCGTAAGCGCTAGCCACATTCTCTTTCCAACCTTATACTCAACTAAAACAATTAATTGGAAAGATCATGAGCTTCGAACTTCATCCTCAATTGGCAAAAGACACCACAGTTATTGGCGAATTCCCGCTTAGCCTTGCATTACTACACAAAGACAACGCCGTGCCTTGGGTTATTCTGGTCCCAAAACGTGCCAACCTCAAAGAGTTGCATCACTTACCAATGAAAGAGCAACAGCAGTTCTTACATGAATCTCAAGCAGTAAGCCAAGCACTAGAAGCTACATTCCAACCGGATAAGCTCAACCTAGGCGCACTAGGTAACATGGTGCCACAACTGCACATCCACCATATCGCACGTTTCAAAAATGATGTGGCGTGGCCTGGCCCAGTGTGGGGCAACACCACAGGTGAACAGCGCAGTGAAGAAGAGCAAGCAGCTATCCTAACTCGTATTCAAAATGTTCTGTCACTAAGCTCTATCTTTAAGAAAGCTTAACCTTGTGACACAGGTGATGCCTCTTGCTAGGCATCACGATTATTACCAATGTGTAATAATAATTCACAAAAACGCCCCATTATCACAACACAAACTCCTGCGTATACTCTCTTGCACACAACATAGAGAGAGCATCATGAAACAAACCTTCAACTTATTTCGTCATATCAGCTGGATCGCCATCATCTGTTCTATGCTTGCTTCCCTACTCTTATTCTTTATGGGAGCAACCAAAACTTACTCTGCTTTTGCGATCTTCATGCTCAATCAGGTACCACCAGAATCGCTCGCGCATTTAGACACAACAGATATTGCGATCTCGTACTTGATTAAGTCTCTGGATACGTTCTTGATTGCGTTTGTACTCTTCATCTTTTCTCACGGAGTGTTCACTCTGTTCATTTCGGATAAGAGCAATGCTGCAAAAAGCGACCAACAAGTCAATAAAAGCAAAGTACTTAGTTGGATAAAAACCCCCAATATTGGTCACCTGAAAAACATTTTGGCTGAAGTGATTATCATCATTCTCTTCGTGAAGTTTTTGGAGCTTGTGCTCGTCAATTTCGACAGTATTGGATGGGATATTTTGGTTCTTCCAGTATCCATATTGTTACTGAGTATCGGCCTTAAAGTGCTTGGGTTAGGTGAAACCAAAGAGTCTTAAGTCGATAAACACAAACAAAAAAACCGCAGCTCATAGGCTGCGGTTTTTTGTTAGATATTGACCAAACTACATCATCACATTCAGTGACAGACCATCTTGTTTGCTGATGGTGTAGCGAACACGCGTTGTATGACCATGTTTGTTGGTGTCAACCAAGCGAGATACTTTGCCTTTCTTGACCCACACGCTCAACATCGCATCCACGCCGTCTTCACTCATACCAAATTTCGCTGCAATCTCTTTACGAGCTGCGACACCTTGGCTGTCAATGTACTGATGAAGTTCAGTTAAAATCATACGACTTGCACCTCTAATGCTTTTTGCTTGCTGCCAACTTTCTTAAATACACGGTAGGTAATCACAAAGCCACCAGCAATCGCGACCATCCACACTGCACTTGTCACAGGGTGTGCTGCAAAGTTTGCCGCTTGGTAGTAGAAAGTTGCACCAAAGTAGCCAAGCGCCATAGTCCAGACCGCAATAAAGCGTGCAAACATTTGACCAAATTCACGAACGTAAGCACCCATTGCAGCCACACAAGGTGTGTAAAGCAAGATAAGGATTAAGTAAGCAAACGCAGCGTGACCAGAAACAAATTTGTCTTTCAGGTTACCAAAGATAGACGAGTCAACCTCTTGCTCTTCGGCAACTGCACCAGAATCGCTTAAGTCACCCACTTCAATGCCTAGAGGATCCGAGTAGCTCAGACCGGCTAGATTCTCAGGGATCGTCATCACCGCTTCTTCTAAGCTCGCCGCCAAATCAAACTCAGCCGCTTCTTCATCAGAAGGCGTTGTGTAAAGGCTGTTCAAGGTACCTACTACCGCTTCTTTCGCGAAGATACCAGTAATGATACCTACCGTTGCTGGCCAGTTTTCTTCTGTAATGCCAATTGGTTGGAACACAGGAGTCACAACTTGCGCTGCCTTAGAAAGTACTGAATTTTCGCTGTCTTCGTTACCGAAACTCCCGTCCATACCCAGAGAGTTCAAGAAGCTTAAGATTGCTACCACAACCACAATCGTTTTACCTGCACCAAGTACGAATCGCTTCAGTTTCTGCCACGTTTTCAACATCACGTTTTGTACAGTTGGCAGCTCGTAGTCAGGCATTTCCATTACTAAGCTATCGCTGCTACCTGGGTAGACAGTGTTTTTAAGGAACAAACCAGTAAATACAGAAGCAAGGATACCCATGATGTACAGAGCAAATACCACGTTTTGACCAGCACCAGGGAAGAACGCCGCTGCAAAAAGTGCGTATACCGGTAGACGAGCACCACATGACATAAATGGTGCCATAGATGCAGCTAGTTTACGCTCACGCTCTTGATCAAGAGTACGAGTAGCCATGATAGACGGTACGTTACAGCCGAAGCCAAGCACTAACGGTACAAACGCCTTACCCGGCAGACCAATCTTTTGCATCACTTTATCAAGTACAAACGCAGCACGCGCCATGTAGCCTGAACTTTCAAGTACCGCTAAGAACAAGTAAAGCGCCGCGATAACCGGAATAAAGGTTGCGACAGTTTGAATACCGCCACCGATACCATCTGCAAGAATAGTAACCAGCCAAACTGGTAGGTGTCCGTCTAATAAATGGTGTCCACCATCAACCAAAATTGCACCAACACCAATATCAAAGAAGTCGATGAACGCGCTACCGATATTGATAGAGAACATGAACATTAAGTACATGATGACAAAGAAGAAAGGGATACCGACCCATTTGTTCAGAATGAATTGGTCAGCTTTCTCTGTGAAGTTACGGCTTAGTTTGCCTTCACTGCGGCGAACACGTTTACACAGATCGTGTAAGAAGGTGTACTTCGCGTCTGCTACCGCAAGGTCGATATCAAACTCGGCGCCAAGACGCACATTATCAATTTGAGTACGTGTTTGCGGAGCTAAACCGTTTAGCACCAAGTAATCATTTTCTAGAGCACGAATCGCAAGCGCTCGGTGAGAAACATCAGCATCATAAAAATGTGATTCAACAGAAGGAATAAGTGCTTCTAATGCTTCGTCATAGTTAATAGAGATAGGATCAAGGCTCACACCTTGAACAAGAAGCTTATGTAGGCGCTCTTTGAAACGAGCCACTTGGCCTTTATCGTTCGCAGACAAGCTAAGAACCGGGCAACCTAGCTCTTTCTCTAGCGCTTTCAGGTTAATCACCTGACGCTCGCGCTTTAATACATCCATTTTGTTCAATACAACGATCATTGGACGACCCAACTCTCGCAATTGCAATGTCATGTATAAGCTTCGTTCTAAGCAGCTTGCATCAACAACATTAATGATCACGTCAGCAGGGTGAGTCAGAACAGCTCGCGACGCGATAGACTCATCAATACTATTCGCATCATTACCACTATCTAGTGCGTAGATACCAGGCAAGTCGGTTAGCTGAAATTGGTCACCCGCATGTGAATAGACACCCGTTTTCTTTTCTACGGTTACGCCTACCCAGTTACCAACATGCTGCTTCGCACCGGTTAGTGCATTGAATAACGTTGTTTTACCACTATTCGGGTTACCAACGGTAAGAACTTGATAATCCATTTAGATAACCTCGATTTGTTCTGCGATGCTTTCACGAATGGCGATAGAGACTCCTCTCACCTCCACTTGAAGCGGATCCCCCATCGGCGCGCGACGGATTAGTGTAACTTCAGTGTTTGGTAACATACCCATGACCATTAGCTTTTTTCTAACTTCTGGTGTTAAGCCGGTTAAGGCAACTATAGAAGCCGCTTTTCCTTGCTCTAGTTGTGAGAGTTTCATAAATACCCAATTCGTGATTGATAATGAGAAAGATTGTTATTAACAGCATAATACACATACATGACCACAATTCTATTGTGTGAAATCAATGTTTTCGAAAATATATACTCGTAAGTTTCGTTAAAAACGTTTACGTCAAAACCGTCACTTTCAACAACTAGTGAGAACTACCTCACTAGTACACCACAAGCAGAAACATAACAAACCATTAAATATCAATAGCTTATGAAAATGTCGCTTTTCTCATAGCCTTCTGTCGTTAATTTTATAAGTAAAATAAGTCACTAATCGTATAGTTACTCCATCGAAGAGAAACTCCTTCTCTTTAATTTAATTCCAGAGGTGATGTGGCTTGCCATATCACTCCGGCAGCAAGCGAAGGTGTCATTGGCACCCGTGGTATAGTCCCCCCGGCTATACCACGATATTTTTTTTCTTATCTTGTTTAATCCCTGCAAAACAATCTTCAAAAAACTAACCCAAACATCTCGTATCTCGTATCTCGTATCTCGTATCTCGTATCTCGTATCTCGTATCTCGTAGAAGCATAAAAAAGCCCCAACACGAATGTCGAGGCTTCAATGAAACTATCTGTCGTTAGCGTAAGACTGGCTGGTTAATATTGTTCGCTCTAGTCTTCACTGTTTTCAGCAAACTTAGATGGAGACACACCAAAGTGATGTTTGAACCTTTGGCTGAAATAAGACGGGTCATTAAAGCCAGAGTCAAAAGCAACGTCTGATATCTTCTCTCCCGCGAGTAACCGCTCACACGCATGCTCCAAGCGAACCTCATTCAAATGTTCTTTAAAGGTCTTGTTATAAGCCATCTTAAAGCGCCTTTGTAAGCTTCTCTCAGACATAAATAGATACTTAGCAGCAGTAGCGGTACCAAACTCAGCATCAGCGTAGTGCTCACTAACAAGCTGAGACACTCGGTTCTTCCACTCTTGCTCTGCACTAAGCTTTAACTGCTCAGGTGAGGTATTAGCGAGCTTAATAGTCTCAATCTGCTCTATTGTACTGGTTTCGAGACTATCTAATACCTGATAGTCGATTGGCCAAGTAAGCTGAACCTTATTTTGGGAATCCGACACAAAGGCATTGATTTCACCACCACTCTGATTCATCAGCAACGGCAACTTTTCTATGTTTAAGTCGGTCGACTTACCACTGTTGTCACTAATACTGGAAGTTAACTTAGGGAAAGGCATGCCATGATCTAAAATGGTAACGACCAAGTGTTCTTTCAGCTCCTCCACCATGACCACCATACTCTGCGACTTAAAGTTACGCTTGATGATGCTCGCGATCAGGCTATTGAAGATGATGTCTAGATTAAAATACAGCAAAGAGACATGTCTATGCTTCGTCTCTACTTTTATCTCTAGCTCAATACCGGCTTTAGCTAAGTCTTCTTGCCACGCCTTAAGCACCGACTCCAAGATTAAGATCATATCGTAACCAACGGCACCACCACCTTGCCGGCGATTACTCAATTGAGCCAAACCATTCTTTAACGCAAGAATCGGCGATTTACCTTGTTCATCACTCCAATTAGGGAGCATGGCTGCAACTTGGTTAACCTCTGAAGAGAGTTCGTCGGCTGTATGAGACACAAGCGCATTCTTAACCGATAACTGCTTCTTAAGTTGCAGATTAGTCGTCAGTAGTATCCGACTTTGGTGCCTCAACTGATCAGTTTTCAAAGCTACTTGTGCTTTAAGATGTCTGTTGGCAAAAGTGACGTAACGCGAACGCCAAAAAACCAAAATGGTGACCACACAAATCAGTAAGATAAGAGAGCTCGCAGCAGCCCAATTACTGAGATACCAAGGTTCCGCTATAGAGAAGCTTTGACTGGTGGAGACAAAACGATAGTGTGAATCCTTTACCGGCTTCACTTCGAGCGTATAATCTCCCGGAAGCAAGTGGTCGAGTGTTAATAAGCCACCTTCAAACTCACTCCAAGGTTCATCATCATTGAGTCGATACTCCATCGCAGGGGCAAATGTAGCAGGCAAAGTGCCTAGCTTAAAGCCAATCGATGAACCATAAGGGATCTCGGCTAAATCCGCGGCCTTCCCACCCAATGATACGGTCTTTTGGTTAACACTTATCTTACTCAGCAATGCTCGGCTATGAGGCGTGGTAGATACCAACAACTCATTAGACAATGCACTCACCACACCATACTTAGAACCTAAAACTAACCGTGAGGATTGATTCTCCTCACTATAAAAGAGTTCACATGCACCGGCCGCCAATTCATTGGTGATCAAACCAAATGGTGAACCTATGTGCTTGTGCAGTTGACCATCCAGTCCATAATAGCTAAGTCCTTTTGAAGACCCCAACCACACACCATTCTCATCGCTAATCAGACAACTCGGACTGATATTCTCTTCAACCAAGGCGATCTCTTCTATCATCGAACCATCGTGAGGGATCCGATAAACGCCATAACTACCCGCAAACCACTGAGAGCCATCATTAGCTTTTTCTATATCAACCACTTTGCCAAATCGTTCGCTGGAACGACTAAAACTGATCCGTTTATCAACAAAGGAATAGAAGCCATGGTCGGTGCCGATGTAGACACGACCTTGTAAACCAATATTTAGATCTGTAATTTTTGCTGGCAGGAACTTATCCACCAACCAATCCATTCCGTAGCCCGTAAGCTCCATATGGTCGATCGATAATGAATAGAGGCTTTGACCAGAGGTCATCCAAAGGGTGTTATCACCTTGAAGAGCAAAATTCTCGATGTGGACGCCTTCAATGGCTCTTGGCAAATTCAGCGCTTCAAACTCCAACGTCTCGGTATTGAAGCTTATAATCCCTTCTTCGGTCGCCAACCAAATTGACCTACCAAAAACCTGAAAGTCCTTTACTGGTTTGGGATATACGCGCCTAGGCCTCTCTTCAGTTTCAGAATCAACGAGGTAGAGGCCCATCGAAGATGCCACCCAAGATAGATGCTCACCGATTGGCTCAACTTTATTGATCACCATACTGCTGGAGTGCATGCCCATTCCGGTGAGTGGCGTTCTTGAGAATGTCTTACTAAACAAAGAAAAATACCGAATACCGTTGTTGGTCGCGACCCACATCCCACCAGCATGATCGTTAATTAGTGAGTAAATTTTCTCGCCCGGTAACGAAAAGTCTTGGTTAGCAGCTTGTTCAAAACGAGTGATTTCGCCGGTAATAAAGTTGTAGCTAATCAAGCCGTGCTCAGTACCAATCCAATATTGATTCGTGGTTTCAGCAACAGAGAGCACATGCGAGCCATTGATCTTGGTCTCTTTCTCAGAATTAGCCAAATCAACAATCACAACACCATTTAATGTACCAATCAGTAATTCACGTCGCGCATTCGAAAAGTACACGGTCTCGATGTAGTGTTTATCGGAGGCAGCAACATGAGTAAATTCTTGATTTTCGGATAGGTAAGTGCCGGAACTGGTTGCCAATACCCATTTTGATAATACCCACTCAGCATCATTAATCGTAATGTCGCTGCTGTTGTTGTATCGGTACAGTTTGAGAAGTGAATAGGTATTAAATTCTAACGACTGAGTATTATAGGTGTAGAAATTATTGCCGTCGGTCACCCAGATATAATTGTCAGAGGCACCAATATTGGTTATCTCTGAACCAGGGCTAAGGCTAAATGCAAGCTCGTTACCAAGCCCAGGAGTATGTCGATATACCTCATTATCAAAAAACGTCCAAAACTCATCGTTCAGGAAAGCAACGCGTTCCGATGAGAACTGTAGCAGGCTGCCTTTTCGTGGTAGCAAAGCTCGACCATCGTAAAACAGGACTTTTCCATGCACATCATGGATCCAAAGCCCACCACCTGCGCCTAGATAGAGATTTTTAGCCGCGAGAAAATTCCCTTGCGCTTGAACAGGCAAAGGATAAAAGACAGACGGTGATGTATTTAACGCAAGAGCGCTAAATGAAATGCTCATTAGCATGAACATTCGGAAGACGATTCGATACAACTTCTAATCCTGAACAGCAACAACGTATGAAGTTTCGGCTACCGCAATGTCTTAACCTGCTCGACCAGAAACTGAGTTTTTTTGTGCTTATTATTATCTTTCCATTTTAGCGGAAATCTACGAAGGAGAAAGAAGGTTTATTGTTTGTTGAAAGGTTTTATCTTAGCGGTCACGAAAATGCCGCAAAAAGCGGCATTATTCATAATCATATAGAGAGCAAAGTAGAGTAAAAGTTACTTACTATTGATTACTTTGCACTTAGACAGCTTGCGTAGCTATCGGTAAGTTGCTGAAGAAAATCGAAATAACTTCCACTCTTCACTTCAACTGTAGAACCAATTGGGTCTAATTGACCTTGTTTCGCATTGCTTCCTCGAGTCACCGAGTCAATTACAGCCGGTGTAAATTGAGGCTCAGAAAACACACATTGAACGTTTTCACGTACTATTGTCTTCTTAATCGCAATCAAGCTTTTTGCACCCGGTTTACGCTCTGGGCTTACTGTAAAATGACCTAAGTTATTTAGGCCAAATTCTTCTTCATAGTAACCATACGCATCGTGGAAAACGTAGTAGCCTTTGTCTTTCACTGGAGCCAGTTGCTCGCGAATAGACTGCTGTTTTTCTTTCAATGCAATCAGGAATGAATCTAGATTCTCTTGATACGCCATTGCATTATCTGGGTCAGTTTCAATTAGCTTATCTGAAATGTACTTAGCAGCTACTTCCACTTGATCGATGCCTAACCAAAAGTGTGGGTCATGGCTGCCATGATGGTGCCCTTCATGTGCACCGTGATCATGCTCTTCATGACCAAACTCTCGTAAGTTGATACCAGGGATTTTACCGATTTCGATAACGTTATCATTCGATTCAATCACCTTAGTCAGAAACGCTTCTAAGTCAGGGCCAAACCAAACAACCATGTCTGCACTGTGAACTTTTTTGACATCAGACGGTTTAAGCGCATAATCGTGCGGCGAAGCATTGCTGTTCATCAACACATCCGGTTCACTAACGCTTTGCGTTAATTCTGTCACAATCATTTGAATTGGTTTGAAGCTTGTTAGAATGGTATTAGCACTTGCAACACTTGGCGCTAAAAGCAAAGTAGCAAGTATATAAGATGAACGTGACATAATTCCTCGATAATAGAAAAGTAGCTTAGGCTTGAGGTAAATGTTACATTATAACATTAGCGAATTGCAAATGAGTTCTATTCATGGATAACTTAATCCAACTAGATTCTGTGAGCGTCGAGTTTGACGGTCGAAAAGTCCTAGACAATATCTCTCTAAATTTAGAGCGTGGCAGAATCACTACCCTAATTGGGCCAAACGGTGCGGGAAAATCAACCCTAGTAAAAGTACTACTTGGGCTCCAACACAAATACTCTGGAAAGATTACCAAATCAAAAAAACTAAAAATTGGTTATGTTCCTCAAAAGCTAAAGCTGAATGATTCTCTGCCTCTCAATGTAGAGCGTTTCCTTAAGCTCACCGGTAGATTCAGTAAACAAGAGATCTTGGAAGCTCTAAAACTCGTTGGCGCTGAGCATCTGATGAAAAGCAACATGCATCAGCTATCAGGTGGTGAAAACCAACGCGTACTAATTGCTCGTTCTCTCTTGAGAAGGCCAGACCTATTGGTTCTTGATGAACCTGCACAAGGCGTAGATGTACAAGGTCAAATCGATCTCTACGAACTGATTGATTCTATTCGTCACCGCTTTGGCTGTGCAGTCTTTATGGTTTCACACGACTTACATTTAGTGATGGCAAAAACAGACGACGTGATCTGTTTACACCACCACATCTGTTGTTCAGGTGCGCCTGCAGATATCAAGCATCACCCTTCTTACATCGCCCTATTCGGTACCGCGGTGCAAGAGAGCTTGGCGTTCTACCATCACCAACATGACCACCATCACCATGACTTAGCAGGCCAGCCTGTATCTGGAGATGTACATGACTGCTCTAACCATAAACACGGACATCACCACTAATGCTTGAGTTTCTTTTACCTTCTATTCTCGCTGGCCTAGGCATTGCGCTTATTGCAGGTCCACTCGGGTCGTTCGTAGTGTGGCGTAAGATGGCGTACTTTGGTGACACATTGGCTCACGCATCGTTAATGGGTTTAGCGCTTGGTTTCCTATTCAATATTAATCTTTATTTCGCGCTGCTGATTTGCTGCTTGATGTTGGCTGTACTCCTAGTAACACTCCAAAAACAGAAGCTTGTTGCCACCGACACCCTACTCGGCATTCTTGCACACAGTGCGCTATCACTAGGCTTAGTCGCAGTTAGCTTTCTCGATAACGTTCGTGTCGACCTGATGAGCTACCTATTTGGTGACCTGCTTGCCGTTTCCCCGACAGATTTAATGTTCATTTATGCAGGTGCGGCTGTCATTGGACTGGTGTTAACTATCTTTTGGCGACCGCTGTTATCGACAACGGTAAACGAAGATCTTGCAGCGGTTGATGGTATCAACATTGATTTAATGCGTCTGATTCTAATGTTACTGGTCGGCATCGTGATTGCTGTTGGTATGAAGTTTGTTGGTGCGTTAATCATGACATCATTACTGATTATCCCTGCAGCAACAGCAAGAAAGTTCTCAAGTACACCTGAGCAGATGGCATTCTTTGCTTCAATTATTGGCTCAGTCGCAGTATGTGGTGGGTTGAGCCTATCTTGGTTCTACGACACACCAGCAGGCCCATCTGTAGTGATTAGTGCTGCTACGATGTTTATGTTGTCTCAGATGGTTAAGAGCCGAGCTTAACGTTACGCTCTCGCATCGCGCATCGCGCATCTAAAAAAACATACAAAAAAGGCTTGGTCATCGACCAAGCCTTTTTATTATTTATCGCTTAAAGCGCTGATTACCAACCAGTAATCTCACGTAGACCTTTACCGATGTCAGCAAGAGACTTAACTGTCTTAACGCCTGCTGCTTCTAGTGCTGCGAATTTGTCTTCAGCAGTACCTTTACCGCCAGAGATGATTGCGCCAGCGTGGCCCATACGTTTACCTGGAGGAGCAGTAACACCTGCGATGTAAGAAACAACTGGCTTAGTTACGTTCTCTTTGATGAACGCCGCCGCTTCTTCTTCCGCGGTACCACCGATCTCACCAATCATTACGATTGCTTCAGTCTCAGGGTCTTCTTGGAACAGTTTTAGGATATCAATGAAGTTTGAGCCTGGGATTGGGTCACCACCGATACCAACACATGTAGACTGACCGAAGCCTTCATCTGTTGTTTGTTTCACTGCTTCGTAAGTAAGAGTACCTGAACGAGATACGATACCTACTTTACCTTTCTTGTGGATGTGACCAGGCATGATACCAATCTTACACTCGTCTGGAGTGATAAGACCTGGACAGTTAGGACCGATCATGCGAACGCCAGTTTCTTCTAGCTTCACTTTAACGTCGATCATATCTGTTGTTGGGATACCTTCCGTGATCGTTACGATCAATTCGATACCTGCATCAATCGCTTCTAGGATTGCGTCTTTACAGAAAGGTGCTGGAACGTAGATAACCGTTGCTGTTGCGCCAGTTACTTCTACTGCTTCGCGTACAGTGTTGAATACTGGAAGACCAAGGTGAGTTTGACCACCTTTACCAGGAGATACACCACCAACCATTTGCGTACCGTATGCGATAGCTTGCTCTGAGTGGAATGTACCTTGACCGCCAGTGAAACCCTGACAGATTACTTTAGTGTCTTTGTTAATTAATACAGACATTATTTCGCCTCCGCAGCAGCAACAACTTTCTGAGCAGCATCTGTTAGAGATTCAGCTGCAATGATATCAACGTCAGAATTAGCAAGTACTTCACGACCTAGGTCTGCGTTAGTACCTTCTAGACGAACAACAACAGGTACTGTTACGCCTACTTCTTTAACCGCACCGATAATACCTTCAGCGATCATGTCACAACGTACGATGCCACCGAAGATGTTTACTAGTACTGCGCTAACATTGTCATCAGAAAGGATGATCTTGAATGCTTCAGCTACACGCTCTTTCGTTGCGCCGCCGCCTACATCAAGGAAGTTTGCTGGTTTGCCGCCGTGTAGGTTAACGATATCCATCGTACCCATCGCAAGGCCTGCACCGTTAACCATACAGCCAACGTTACCATCTAGTGCTACGTAGTTTAGTTCCCACTGTGCTGCGTGTGCTTCGCGCTCATCTTCTTGAGATGGATCGTGCATTTCACGCAATTTAGGTTGACGGTACATCGCGTTTGAGTCGATGTTGATCTTGCCGTCTAGACAAAGAAGGTTGCCTTCACCAGTGATAACAAGTGGGTTAATTTCCAGCAGAGCTAGATCGTATTGAGCGAACATTTCACCAAGACCCATGAAGATCTTAACGAACTGTTTGATTTGATCGCCAACTAGACCAAGTTTGAATGCCAGTTCACGGCCTTGGTAAGCTTGAGGGCCTACTAGAGGATCGATCGCAGATTGGTGAATCAACTCTGGAGTTTCTTCAGCGATTTTCTCGATGTCCACACCGCCTTCAGTTGACGCCATGAATACAATTTTACGTGTTGCGCGGTCAACAACAGCACCTAGGTAAAGTTCGTTAGCGATGTTTGACGCTTCTTCAACTAGGATCTTAGTTACAGGCTGACCATTAGCGTCTGTTTGGTAAGTCACTAGGTTTTTACCTAGCCACTTTTGTGCAAACTCTTTAACGCCTTCTTTTGTGTCGTGTAGCTCTACGCCACCCGCTTTACCGCGGCCACCAGCGTGTACTTGACACTTAACGACTTTTTTCTCAGTTGAGATACGGCCAGCAGCTTCGAAAGCTTCTTGTGCAGTATCACATGCGAAACCTTCTGGTACAGGCAAACCGAATTCTGCAAACAGCTGTTTGGCTTGGTATTCATGCAAATTCATTTTGATATTCCGTTTATTTTCCCTTAAGGGATTATTATTTCCATAACGACACAGTTTCCTGTGTTACGTCTGTAGGGTCTTCTCAAATCAACTGCTGTCCATTTTGTAATGGCTTAACAGTTCAAGTGAAGGCCAGACGTTGAGCAGCCTAGCCTTTGAAACTTTTTACGTCTAGCTAACTGGGCTAACTAGACGTTTTAGCGATACTAAACGTCTAATAGCAGACGAGCAGGATCTTCTAGTAGCTCTTTAATGGTCACTAGGAAGCCAACTGATTCACGGCCATCGATTAGACGGTGGTCGTAAGAAAGCGCTAGGTACATCATTGGTAGAATTTCTACTTTGCCATCAACTGCCATTGGACGTTCTTGGATTTTGTGCATACCCAAGATAGCCGCTTGTGGTGGGTTGATGATTGGCGTAGACATTAGAGAGCCGAATACACCACCGTTTGTGATAGTGAAGTTACCACCCATTAGTTCATCAACAGTTAGCTTGCCGTCACGGCCTTTGATCGCTAACTCTTTGATGCCTTTTTCGATGTCAGCGAAACCTAGCGTGTCACAGTCTTTCAGTACTGGAGTCACTAGACCACGTGGCGTAGATACCGCCATGCTGATGTCGAAGTAGTTGTGGTAAACGATATCATCACCATCGATAGATGCGTTTACTTCTGGGTAACGCTTAAGCGCTTCAGTTACCGCTTTCACGTAGAAAGACATGAAGCCAAGACGCGTGTCGTGACGCTTCTCGAATTGGTCTTTGTACTGCTTACGAAGATCCATGATTGGCTTCATGTTTACTTCGTTGAAAGTCGTTAGCATTGCTGTGCTGTTTTTCGCTTCTAGAAGACGGTTAGCTACTGTCTTACGTAGGCGAGTCATAGGCACGCGCTTCTGGCTACGAGCTGCCGCTGGCGCTTCAACCGCTGGTGCAGCTGCTGTCGGCGCCGCTTTCGCTGCCGCTAGGTGTGCGTCGATGTCTTCACGAGTAATACGACCACCAACACCAGTGCCTTTCACGTCAGCTGGTTGTAGGTTGTGTTCAGCTAGAAGACGACGAACAGCTGGGCTCAGTGCGTCGTTGCTCTCTTCTGTAAGCGCTGCTTTATGGCGTTTGTCAGGAGATGCTTCTGTGTCTTCTGTTGTATCAGTTGTTGGCTCACCTGCAACCGCGCCAGGCTTCAACTTAGCGATAAGCTGCTTAGAAAGTACCGTAGCACCCTCGTCTTCGATGATAGCTTCCAGAACACCCGCTTCAGGCGCAGGTACTTCTAGAACTACTTTGTCTGTTTCGATATCTACAATGACTTCATCACGTGCAACCGCTTCGCCTGGTTTTTTGTGCCAAGTCGCAACTGTTGCATCAGCCACAGATTCAGGTAAATCTGGAACCAGAATTTCAATTGTCATGTCTGTATTTTCCTTTTACTTCTAGTTCTTTGGTAGGGTCAGAGCGTCATCTACTAACGCTTTTTGTTGTTTCAAGTGTACCGACATATAGCCTACAGCTGGTGATGCTGATGCAGGACGACCTGCGTATTGAATATCAGCGCCTACTGGGATAGCAGCTCGGAAGTTATGTTGGCTGCTGTACCAAGCACCTTGGTTCTGAGGCTCTTCTTGACACCAAACGTAATCAACAACATTTGTGTATTGTGCAATTGCAGCGCGAACATCCTCGTAAGGGAATGGGTATAGCTGCTCAATACGAACAATAGCAACGTCGTCTTGCTCGTTCTTACGTCTTTGGTCAAGTAGGTCGAAGTAAACCTTACCTGAACAGAATACGACGCGTTTTACGTTCTCAGAAGCGATATCATCAATCTCTGCGATAGCTGGTTGGAACGTACCTTCTGCTAGGTCTTCTAGAGAAGACGTACACAGCGGGTGACGAAGCAATGACTTAGGTGACATTACAATCAGAGGACGGCGCATTGGTCGAACAACCTGACGGCGAATCATGTGGTAAACCTGTGCTGGTGTTGAAGGAACAACAACCTGCATATTTTGTTCAGCACATAATTGAAGGTAACGCTCAAGACGTGCAGAAGAGTGCTCTGGACCTTGGCCTTCATAACCGTGAGGAAGCAGCATAGTCAAGCCACATAGACGTGCCCACTTTTGCTCACCTGACGAAATAAATTGGTCAATAACAACTTGTGCACCGTTTGCGAAGTCACCAAATTGCGCTTCCCAAAGGGTTAGACCGCTTGGCTCTGCTGTTGCGTAGCCATACTCGAACGCTAGCACTGCTTCTTCAGACAATACTGAGTCAAATACTTGGAATGGACCCTGCTTATCATGAATGTTCGCAAGAGGAACATACGTGCTTGCGTCTGATTGGTTGTGCAGTACTGAGTGACGGTGGAAGAAAGTACCACGGCCTGAATCTTGGCCAGAGATACGAATACGCTTGCCATCGTCAACAAGTGTTGCGTAAGCCAAAGTTTCAGCCATACCCCAATCGACTTGTTTCTCACCATTCACCATGGCAGTACGATCGTTGTACAGTTTATTAACTCGGCTTTGTAGCTTGTGGCTTTCTGGATATTGACAGATCTTAGTACCAAGCTCTTTTAGACGCTCGATATCAACCTTGTTATCCCAGTCAATATTCCAGTCGTGACCTAGATAAGGAGACCAGTCTACAGAGTGAAGTGCCATTGGGCGCCACTCTTTAACCACAACTTCACCGTGATCAAGTGCGTCACGATATTCGTTAACCAGTTGAGTTGCCGTATCAATACCAAACTCACCGCGCTCCATTAGCACGTCAGCGTAAAGCTTACGTGGTGTTGGGTGCTTCTTGATTTTTTGATACATCAAAGGCTGAGTTGCGTTCGGCTCATCGGCTTCGTTGTGACCGTGGCGACGGTAACAAACTAGGTCGATAACAACATCACGTTTGAAAGTATTACGGTAATCCAGTGCTAAGCGAGCAACAAAAGCAACCGCTTCTGGATCATCAGCATTAACGTGGAAAATCGGAGCCTGTACCATCTTAGCGATATCGGTACAGTACATCGTAGAGCGTGTGTCGCGAGGGTTAGACGTTGTAAAACCAACTTGGTTATTTACAACGATACGAACCGTACCACCTACGCAGAAACCACGAGCTTGAGACATGTTAAACGTCTCTTGCACAACACCCTGACCAGCGATTGCTGAGTCACCGTGAATCGTGATTGGCAGTACACGGCTACCATCAGTATCACCTAGGCGATCTTGACGTGCACGTACTGAACCGATAACCACTGGGTTTACGATTTCTAAGTGTGATGGGTTAAATGCTAGTGCTAAGTGAACGTTGCCACCTGGTGTCGCGAAATCCGCAGAGAAACCTTGGTGGTATTTAACATCACCAGTACCCCACGTTTCGTCGTGCTTACCCGCGAACTCGTCAAACAGGTCTTGCGGCTTTTTACCAAGCACGTTAACCAACATGTTTAGACGACCACGGTGAGCCATACCAACAACGACTTCACGCATGCCTTGTCCACCAGCATGACGAATGATCTCTTTCGTCATTGGGATAAGTGCATCACCACCTTCCAACGAGAAACGTTTCGCGCCTGGGAATTTCGCACCAAGATAGCGCTCAAGACCTTCAGCAGCGGTTAGCTCTTCTAGGAAAGCTTGCTTTTCTTCTTTGTTGAAAGAGGGTTGACCAGACACAGACTCTAAACGTTGTTGAATCCAACGTTTTTGCTCTGTATTAGTCATGTGCATGTATTCAGCACCAATTGAACCACAATAGGTTTGCTTTAGAGATTTGTGTAAATCTTTAAGCACCATCGTCTCTTGGCCAATCGCGTAAGAGCCGACGTTAAACGTCTCATTGAGGTCTTCTTCGGTAAGAGTGTGGAAAGAAGGGTCCAGTTCATCAACTGTCGCTCTCTTCCATAAACCTAGGGGGTCTAGATTTGCTGCTTGATGCCCTCGGAATCGATAAGCATTAATCAGTTGCAGAACTTTTACTTGTTTCGCATCGACATCTGGATCACTAACTTGGACACTGTAATGCTTTGTTTCTTGAGCGAGTCGACGGAAGTATTCACGAACACGAGAGTGTGGTTGTTCCACCGCTTCTGAAGCTTGCACAGGCAATTCTTCAAAAACACTTCTCCATTCGTCACTTACCGAATCGGGGTCACTTAGATACAGTTCATAGAGTTCTTCTACGTACGTTGCATTGGCGCCAGCCAAGTGTGAAGACTCGAGCCATGCCTTCATCACGCCGTTGTGCATATTTTCCCTTAACCAGTAGTTTTCACGTTTGCTGCGGTCTATGCCGAGCTATTAAAAGGCCGCCCCAAAACTTCTAGGGCGGCAATTTTTTTTATAACTTAAACCGAACGATTAACTAACATGGTCTTGATGTGACCAATCGCTTTCGTCGGATTTAATCCCTTAGGACAAACACTTACACAATTCATGATGCCATGGCAACGAAAAACGCTAAATGCATCATCAAGATCAGACAAACGTTCATCTGTTGCAGTATCTCGGCTGTCAATTAGCCAACGGTACGCGGCAAGTAGGCCTGCTGGTCCGATGAACTTGTCAGGGTTCCACCAGAACGATGGGCATGACGTTGTACAACATGCACACATGATACATTCGTACAGTCCATCTAAATGAGCACGCTCATCAGGGCTTTGTAAGTTTTCACGTGCCGGTGGTGTGTTACCATCAGACACTAAGAATGGTTTTACTTTTTCGTAGTTATCATAGAACTGAGTCATATCAACAATCAGGTCACGAATAACAGGTAGACCCGGCAGTGGGCGAACAATAATTTTATCCTTGCTACTAAGAGTTGACAGTGGCGTGATACACGCAAGGCCGTTTTTACCGTTCATATTTAGGCCGTCTGAACCACATACACCTTCGCGGCATGAGCGACGGAAAGCGATGGTCGGATCCTGCTCTTTCAATAGAATGAGCGCATCCAGAAGCATCATGTCTGAGCCTTCTTCCACCTCTAGTGTGTAATCCTGCATGTAAGGCTTCGAATCGACGTCTGGATTGTAACGATACAAAGAGAAAGTCAATTTCATGGTCATGTCTCCTTAGTACGTGCGTGCTTTTGGTGGGAATGCTTCACGATGGATAGGCTCCATGTTTACACCTCGTTTGCTCATACTCTCTGACTCAGGGTTGTAGAGAGAGTGGCACAGCCACTGTTCATCATCACGATCGGGGAAGTCAAAACGAGCATGTGCACCACGACTTTCTGTGCGGTAATTAGCCGCAAATGCTGTTGCAAAAGCCGTTTCCATCAAGTTATCAAGCTCAAGACATTCGACGCGCTGGGTATTGAACTCCGTAGACTTATCAGACAAATGTGCATTTTTCAGACGCTCACGAATCGCTTTAAGCTCTTCTAAGCCCTCAGCCATTGCTTTGCCTTCACGGAATACAGAGAAGTTGTTCTGCATACATTGCTGTAGATCTTTACGGATTTGCGCTGGATCTTCACCGTCTGTGCTGTTTTCCCAACGGTTGTAGCGCTCTAGAGAACGAGCGATATCTTCTTCCGTTGCTGGCTTCGCATCCGCTTGCTTCTTCAGTGTCTCACCTAGGTGTAGACCTGTCGCACGACCGAATACAACCAAGTCAAGCAGTGAGTTACCACCTAAACGGTTAGCACCGTGTACGGATACTGAAGCAATCTCACCACAAGCGAATAGACCTTGTACCTCTACATCGCTACCATCTGTACCCTGCTTAATCGCTTGGCCGGAAACTTGTGTTGGTACACCACCCATCATGTAATGACATGTTGGGATCACTGGGATCGGCTCTTTTACTGGATCAACGTGTGCGAATGTACGAGACAGTTCACATACACCAGGTAGACGAGACTCCAGTGTTTCTTTACCTAGGTGGTCCAGTTTCAGTTTAATGTGTGGACCCCAAGGGCCGTCACAACCACGGCCTTCACGGATTTCTACCATCATTGAACGAGCAACAACGTCACGACCCGCTAAGTCTTTCGCGTTTGGAGCGTAACGCTCCATAAAACGTTCGCCATCTTTGTTAAGGAGATAGCCGCCTTCACCACGGCAACCCTCTGTTACAAGCGTCCCCGCACCGGCAATACCCGTTGGGTGGAACTGCCACATTTCGATGTCTTGCATAGGCACGCCGGCACGAATCGCCATACCCACACCGTCACCAGTATTGATGTGTGCGTTAGTTGTTGATGCGTAGATACGACCAGCACCACCAGTTGCTAGGACTGTTGCTTTTGCTTTAAAGTAGCATACTTCGCCTGTTTCCATGCAAAGTGCTGTTGTACCAAGAATGGCACCGTCTTCATTCTTCACAAGATCAAGCGCGTACCACTCAGAGAACACGGTTGTTTTGTGTTTGATGTTTTGTTGGTAAAGCGTGTGTAGCAATGCGTGACCAGTACGGTCAGCTGCTGCAGCGGTACGAGCCGCTTGCTCACCACCAAAGTTTTTCGATTGGCCACCAAAAGGACGTTGGTAAATGGTGCCGTTGTCGAAACGAGAAAATGGAAGACCCATTTTTTCTAGTTCAATAACTGATTCTGGGCCATTTTTACACATGTATTCGATAGCATCTTGGTCACCGATGTAATCAGAACCTTTTACTGTGTCGTACATGTGTTGTTCCCAGTGATCTTCGTGCGCATTACCTAGCGCAACCGTAATACCACCTTGAGCAGATACGGTATGAGAACGAGTTGGGAAAACTTTAGAAAGCAATGCACATGATAGGCCTTGCTCTGAAATTTGCAGTGCGGCACGCATACCAGCACCACCAGCGCCGATAACTACGGCATCAAACTCACGAACAGGAATAGTCACTTACGCACCCCACAAAATAAATAGACCAGAGAAGAAATATCCAAGAAGAACCGCAACTACACCTACTTGAAGGCCAACACGCAGTTTAGCGCACTTGATGTAGTCGGTTAGCACTTGCCACAAACCGATCCAAGCGTGAACAAGAACCGAAGTAAGCGCTAACATGGTAAATACTTTAGTGAAGGTTCCACCAAAGAACTGAGTCCATGATACGTAAGAGATATCGGTGAAGGCACAAAAGCTCACCAAATAAATTGTATATAGCGTCATAATGATTGCAGTTGCACGAATCAATAAGAAATCGTGAACGCCATTACGGCCAAATGTCGAAACGTTGTTTACCATACTAAGATCCCCGCTAGTAGAGACAATACCGCTGTCGCTGCGAATGCAACCTTAGCGCTCTTCGCGCCAGATTCCAGCTCTTCAAAGTGACCTAAGTCCATAAGAAGGTGACGAATACCACCAGCAATGTGGTAAGCCAAAGCGGTTAAAATGCCCCACAGAATAAACTTCACGAAGAAACCGTCGACAATGTCGCTAGCTTCCATAAAGCCTACTGGGGATGAGAGGGAAATGGATAGTAACCAAAGCAAAATTCCAATCGCAACAAAAGTAATCACCCCAGACACACGGTGTAGGATGGAAGCTATTGCAGTGATCGGAAAGTGGATGGTCTGTAAATCTAAATTAACAGGTCTTGTCTTTCTTTCTTTCACGGGCTTGCTCACTCAGCTCCATTGAGCATTATGGTCATTAAATAACCTTATGATATTGTTATGGACAAAATTTGATCGCAAACCTTCAAAATTTAACATTAACTTAACAAATAACTGAAGTTGAGCCTTAGATAATTGTAAAAAAATTGTTAACGGCACGGTTAAGATAGACACCTCACATTTCTTCTTAGCCTTGCATTTATAAGCTTTTAACCAAATTTTTCATCGCCACTATACGGCTCGCAACATTCTAATACAATTGACGCAACAAATAATGCTACACAGACCAGATTTTTAACGAATTTAATGTGAAAAATACTAACAAGTGCACACAAAGCTGCAGAAAAATTGACTTTCCCACGTAAGACCAGTAAAAAAATGGCTCATAAACATCCTGGACGGATTAAATAATAAACAAAGGAGATTGTTATGGCGGATAAGAAAGCTACCCTTCACATTGAAGGTCAAGCGCCAATCGAGCTGCCGATTACAGAAGGTGTACTAGGTACTCCAGTGATCGATGTTCGTACACTAGGATCTAATGGTTTTTTCACTTTTGACCCTGGTTTTCTTGCCACTGCATCTTGTGAGTCTCAAATCACTTTTATTGACGGTGGTAAAGGTATCCTTTTACACCGTGGTTATCCAATTGACCAACTTGCCAATAACGCTGATTACTTAGAAGTATGTTACATACTTCTTTACGGTGAAGCCCCATCTCGAGCTGAATACGAAAAGTTCAAGACTACCGTGACACGTCACACTATGGTACACGAGCAAATTGCTAGTTTCTTCCACGGCTTCCGTCGTGATGCTCACCCTATGGCTGTAATGTGTGGTGTAGTAGGCGCTCTAGCAGCGTTCTACCACGACTCACTTGATATCAACAACGATACACACCGTGAAATTGCGGCTTACCGTCTAATTTCAAAAATGCCAACACTGGCAGCAATGTGTTACAAATATTCTATTGGTCAGCCGTTTATCTACCCACGCAACGACCTAAGCTACGCTGAAAACTTCCTACACATGATGTTTGCAAACCCATGTGAAGAGTACGAAGTAAACCCTATCGTAGCTCGTGCAATGGATAAGATTTTCACCCTACACGCAGACCACGAACAAAACGCTTCTACATCTACAGTACGTTTATCTGGTTCATCTGGTGCTAACCCGTTTGCTTGTATCGCAGCAGGTATCGCGTCACTTTGGGGCCCAGCTCACGGTGGTGCAAACGAAGCATGTCTACGTATGCTTGAAGAGATCGGTAGCGTAGATAACATTGAAGAGTATGTTGCAAAAGCGAAAGACAAAGATGACCCATTCCGTTTGATGGGCTTCGGTCACCGCGTTTACAAGAACTACGATCCACGTGCAACAGTAATGCGCGAAGCGTGTCACGAAGTACTTAAAGAGCTAAACATCCAAGATCCACTACTTGACGTAGCAATGGAACTTGAGCGTATCGCTCTTTCTGATGAATACTTTGTGTCTAAGAAGCTATACCCGAACGTAGACTTCTACTCAGGTATCATTCTGAAAGCTATCGGCATTCCAGTGTCTATGTTTACAGTAATCTTCGCGATGTCTCGTACTATCGGTTGGATTGCACACTGGAACGAAATGCACAGCGACCCAACAAACCGTATCGGTCGTCCTCGTCAACTATACACTGGTGAAGAGCAACGTGACTTTAAAGCACTTCACGAACGTGAATAATTGCGATTAAAGTACAATTGTTAAAAGGGTTGATGTGAAAGCATCAACCCTTTTCTTTTATATGCTCGCAACTCTGTCATCCTCAAGAACGAGGAACGTATATGGACTCCCCTAGTATTGCAAGGAAACGAGTAAAGGTATGCAATTGCA
>NZ_JAEFCE010000041.1:0-47661 GCF_016406055.1 Vibrio sp. IB15 | reverse complement strand
AGGCTATGAACTCGCCAAGTCTCTTGATTAACCAGACTTGTGATCAAGAGACAGGCTCAATGAGCAGGCTTTTTAATATTTGCTTACAAATTAACCCACCAAATCTCACTCACTGACACAAAAAAGCTCGCCGATTTGGCGAGCTCTCTGTGAATTGAATACGCTTTTTGATGCTATTTAGTAGCAGCGGCTTTTGCTTGTTCGGCACGTTTACGTCGAATCTCTTTTGGATCGGCCAATAGTGCACGGTAAATTTCGATACGGTCTTTATCACGAACCGTTGCATCTAACTTCACGTTACGGCTGAACACGCCAACCTTGTTTTTCGCTAAGTCGATCTCTGGGTACAGTTCCAAAACACCAGACTGCGCAATAATTTCTTCAACGGTCGCATTCTTATTAACGACCAAAGTAAACACACGCTGTTCATGCGGAAGTGCAAACACAACTTCTACGTGGATCATATCTGATTCAATAGTCATGGTTTAGTAAACCTGTTTCGCTCGTTGAGTGAATGCGCTCACCATGTTGGTCGTTAGCTCATTGAAAATCTTACCAAATGCCATTTCAATCATTCGGCTAGAAAATTCAAACTCTAACTTAAGCTCGACCTTACAGGCTTGATCATCCAATGGAGTAAAATACCAACCGCCTTGCAGTTTCTTGAATGGGCCGTCCACCAGCTCCATTAAGATCTCAACGCCATCCGCTAAACGGTTAGACGTTGTAAATGTTTTGCTAATACCGGCTTTAGAAACATCAACCGAAGCCACCATTGCTGAATCTGAAAACTCTATTACACGAGAACCAGAACACCCTGGCAAAAACTCAGGATAACGAGCAACATCATTGACCAAGTCAAACATCTGGTCAGCACTAAATGATACTAATGCTGAACGAGTAACCTTTGGCATATAGACTCCTGTTAAAGACAGCGTTACATTAAACAAACCACAATTTTAATGGTATTGAGCCAGAGCGCAAATAAAAAGGATTCCCCATCTTTCGCGCAATCCGTATAATGAGGCCATTATGGCAAAGAATAAATCAAAATCAAAAGCCGGTAGTAATACCATTGCGCTTAATAAGAAAGCTCGCCACGAATATTTCATCGATGATGAAATAGAAGCGGGGCTTGAGCTACAAGGCTGGGAAGTAAAATCCCTACGTGAAGGCAAAACCAATATCGCAGAAAGCTACGTTTACATCCGTGATGGCGAAGCATTCATTAGTGGTATGACGATCACTCCGCTTACTCAAGCGAGTACTCATATCGTGGCGAACCCAACACGTGTCCGTAAACTCCTAATGTCGAGAAAAGAGCTCGATAACCTATTCGGTCGTATTAACCGTGAAGGCATGACACTTGTCGCAACCGCACTTTACTGGTCTCGCTCTTGGGCGAAGATTAAGATCGGCGTAGCGAAGGGTAAAAAGCTGCACGATAAACGTACTGATATGAAAGAAAAAGATTGGGCGAGAGATAAAGCACGAATTATGAAGAGTAATTTGCGCTAATTTTAAGCACTTAAACGCACAGTGCTAGACAGTGTAAGCTTTTCTGGTACTATGCAAGAACACTTGGGGCTGATTTAGGATTCGACAGGAATTTTGAAGTCTGAGGTGCATGCCGTGGGGCGGTTGGCCACGTAAAAAGCCGCAAAAAAATAGTCGCAAACGACGAAAACTACGCACTAGCAGCTTAATAACCTGCTCAGAGCTCTCTTGCCCTAGCTTCCGCTCGTAAGACGGGGACCAACAAGAGATCAAACCCAAACAAGCTAGCGTGGCTTCTCCCACCTGAGAGGAAAAGCGCGAATTATAATTCAGGTTAGCCTTTAACTAGCGTGTCGGTTCGCAGGTTACTGGTGAAATTAAAGATCGACTAAGCATGTAGTACCAATGATGAATAGTTTTTGGACGCGGGTTCAACTCCCGCCAGCTCCACCAAACGTTTGGAAAGGGCCAACTCGAAAGAGTTGGCCCTTTTTGTTTGCCTTTAATCTAGATTTAACCAAACACAAATAACAATATGATGTCTGATACGCGATTACACCGTTGGAGTGGATGCTCGCCATGCTTGAGTTTGACTATCAGCGATAGAGCGGAAAAGCTCACGTAGCTCTTTTAACAAACCCTCTTGGAAACCAATGTATTCGTCTGCCCTTTGTTTATCTGATTGGGCACGAGTTGCTAATACTTCATCCTCTTTGCTTCGAGCTTGAGCTTTCGTTTGCTCTACGCTTGCTGCTGAGTTCCCCATTTGACCTAGAGCTTGAAGTACAGCGTTTCTCGCTTGATTGGACCCCGCCATCTTTTCAAATTTACGTCCAGTACTGGTTAAAGAGATCGACGTATCAGCAATATTTTCTTTAGCGGCTGCATATGCTTTTCTCACTTGATCCTGATATTTCGTCGACATATTACCACTAGCCATCAGCTCTTCAGCTTGCTCAAAGCCTGCTTTTTGAGTCTGCAAAACCTTGTTATGAGCGACTTCAGAACTAAGTTCTCGACCTGTTCTAAAAGAACCAATCGCACCAACGATTGCTGTTGCTCCTGCAAGAACACCTGATACGATAGCCATTGCGAGCATAGCCTTTGCCGCACTATTTAATTCTTCGGCTTGGCTCTTGATACTAGCTACATTTGCCTCGACCGCAATTTCACGTTGCTGTACTTGCTGGTCACGGGTTAATTTGGATACTTCATACAGCAAAGCGATAAGGGACAGTGACTGAGAAATAGCCTCTGACGAGGACTTAGCCACGTTTTTGCCTGCCAATGCGTTTTCTGTTATTTGCATTAACAGGTTTGTTGTTGAGGCCAACTCATCCATCAATTTTGCTACCGCGATAGCTTGGTCTCCAATAGCTGGCGCTTTTGGGCCATCCAATTGGTAGTGTTTCGCATTCGTCACGTTGCTTTCAGCACTAGCACGGATTGCAGCTGCTTCGATTTTGGTTTCAGGGGTTTTCTCAGTATGACTGGTTCTGTTGAGTTCGCCCAAACCATGAAGAGCTGCGTGTCCAGTATTACTAATATTTTCTATCATAATTATTCCTTAAACATTTGTAGGGCGGTTCGTCAGCGTTTTCATTGTTTCGCCTTTAGCTAGGACCATTTGCATGATGACGTTCATTAGTTCTTGGAAACCTTCCATCAACTTGGAAATTTCTTGTTTCAGTTTGTCAAGCACCGCTTGGCTCAGTGTCATCTCAGCCCTTAACTCTGTAATGTCCGCCTGAATGTTGGTCAAACGGGCGTTGTTTGTCCCGTGAACGCTATCCGTGGCAACTTTACCGACATTGACAGTGATGTCGGCACCCTCAGCACCAAAACGGATCGCTTTTGCAGTTGTCGTTGCCGCTTTCGACCCCCAATCAGCAAACTTTGTGATACTGGCGGATGCTTTTGTGGCGATATCAGTGACTTTCTGTGCAATTTGGCTTGCACTCTTGGCGGCCAACTTGGCAACCCCCGCCGCGGCAGCACCACCAAATGTGACAACAGCACCAATGACAGCAGTCGCAATCTCAAAAGCCATGACGACTTTACTCAGCACATCGACATTAATTCCGGCCTCTTTCATCGCTTCCTGTACAGCAGGTTCTTGCAAAGTCATGTTGACAGCACCCATTACACCGCCCGCGATCATTAACGCGCCAGCAACAGCACCGATCCCAGTTGCGAACATGATTGAGCCAACAACAATAGAGGCTACAGCGCTGACCCAGCCGAAAATCTTAGAAGCTAAGCCCGACTTTTGTGCTTCTTTCGCCGCGGCCTCAGATTCTTTGATCTTCTCCTGGTTTTCTGCCATCTCAAGTTTATGTTTTTCTTGAGCTACTTTGACTTCCTGCATTTTAAGCTTGTTTTGAGCACTCTTAATTTTGTCTGCGATAGCAGCCAGCTCAATCTCAAAGTCGTCCACTGAGCCTGCGATTATTCTCACGGCTAGTGATCCAGTGCTGTCAGCAACAGCATGTAAGCCACCAGCTATCGAGTCTACAATTTTTTGTAGCTGTGCAATGGCCTTCAACGTCAGGTCATTCACCTTATCGCTGACAGCGGCATTCGGTGCATCAAGCTGAACTTTTACCTTACCGGTGTTCAATGCTTCAGCACCTTTACCTTGTACGTTTTCAAAGGTTACTGACGGCGATGCGTGAGCAGCGGTCTTGCCAACCTTGTTTAACGTAGTTTCGTCAGAATCAAGCGTAAATACCTGATTCTGAATGTGGTCAAGTGCAATAGAACTCATATTCTAGTTACTCCTTTTGTTTCTCACCGCTTCTAACATGATGCCTGCTCGTTGATGCAAGTCTGCATACTCTGATTTACCAGCAGACATCTCCTTCGCGCTGTAAAACCCACTCTCTGCTTCCGTCAGTTGCTCAAGTTTGAGATGACATTCTGCAGAGTGGAAAGGTGGGCGTGGATCATTAATGTCCATAAGCGCAGCGTAGCTGTAGGCATCAAGCGCCTGCAGGTACTCACCTAGTTCCTGACGAGCCGCACCCAAACCAATGAAAAATCGCGCTTGATAGTGATCAAGCATGCTAAGCAGCTGAAATACCTTTGCGGCCTGCTCTATTTTGCCTGACTGAAAAAAGTTGTATCCAACCGCGTAAATGTGCTCAATGGTATCTGCCGATACATCGTGCAGCATTTTTAGCGTGCCTCCCTCTTCCAGAAATGAAAGGAGTTCTTCTGCTCGCATTTGAGATAGGTCAGTTGGCGCGTTTTGTGTAGTCATGGTTATTTATCCTTAAAGGGCTCGTAGGATTTCTTGTAAAATACTGTGGTACTTCTGAACAAATTTGTTCATCGCCTCAACGGTTGCATTGTATTGAGAGCTGATATCACTGAGCTCGGTCGTTTTTAGTTGAACTGTATCGTTTTTAACCTTGGACTGATCACTTACTGAATTAGAAAAACTTGCCAATTGATCGCCCTCAAAACTATCTGCTGCTACTGATACGCCCTGCTTTGTCAGAAAGTCTTTGTGGTTTTCGAACTTATTATTTGTCAGATATGCATACTCAGGTGAGGCCTTAAAAGACGCTTCACTGTCGTAGCCAAAGTCACTTGCTTGGAAACTCGTATTCCCTGGTTCATATTTTTCTTTTGCACTTTGTTTTGAGTGTATCTTCGACTGTATGGCACCAAAAATTCTTAACTCCATCGTTAAGTTTTCCAGTTCACCTTTCAAAATATTACGCTTTTCAAGACGGTCTACGCGGCGCTCATTTAAGGCAAATAACACGCGTTCATCAAAGCGATCACCGATACTCGACTCAATAACTGCCAATAAATCGCGAGCAGTCAATGCATGCTCAGCATTTACTTCTTTACTATCAACTTCCTGTGCTGTGATTTTTGCTAAACGCTCACTGAGCTTATAAAGGTTCTCCATCATTTTTTGATGACGTGTGACAAAATCGGTTCCGATATCTTTTCCAGCAACTATTTTCTCGAAAAGAAAACGAATATCTTGCTCGGTATTTTGCTTGATACGCTCAAGCTGTTCTGGTGTTGTTTGAGTTACCTGGATAGCAAGTAGATCGTTAAAGAACTTATCGATCTGAGTGTTAATAAGTGCAATCGCAATATTAGAAAACAAACTTGGTAAAGTGATCGCATTGGGATCTGCGTTAATTCTGTCAACTTCTAAATCCAAAATGGCTTTTAATTGTTTGACACCCTCTGCACCATAGGCATTTTCAAACTGTCCTTTTAGTTGTATCGCTAAGCTATTAATCGCATCGGTAAGCTCCTGCTTAGACATGCCAGGAATCCAAGCAATCTTGTTCGCCAATGCCTTTGCATCATCGGTGCTGATGGTGATCCCAATGCTATTGAAAGAAGCAACCAGCTGATCGGCAACCGCAGCTCTAAAGCTTTCTTCCGTTAAAAAGTAATCTGAGTTCTTAAGCTCATTGAGGTTAACTGAACCAAGATTAGTAAAGGCATTTCGCAAGAACGGAATAGCATTCTCACGAACCTCACTTGTTCTCATATGCACCGCCAGTGTATTTACAAGCGAGCTAATCTCTGCCATTGCTGCTTTAAGAGCACTCGTATTCAAAGCTTGAATTTGCAGTGCTTGGTTACTCTGGCTCCCCAAGCGGAAATCAGCGATAAAATCGGTCGAAAGTGAACTGTCGACCTTATCTTTTAGTAGTGTGCTAAACCAAGATTGAAATTGATGCGCGAGCGTAGTATTAACGCCCATTTCCACTTCTTTAGGTGCAATCTGGCCATTCAAAGCTTGTTGTTGCAGTGACCGCATCCAATGCGCAGTAGTCTCAGTGGCAGCAGTACCAGTAAAGGCCTCTTGCTTCTTTAACAGTGTGTCCAATGAATCTGCATAAAGACTCAAGCTTTCTTGTTCCGTGCGCCCTACGACAATAGGTAATTGGCGAATCAATGACTCTAATTGATTCACGTCGATATGGGCATCACTCAGAATGGGAGAAAAGGTCTTAACCAAACCCTGCTGGAATGCGATCTGAGAATCACGATTGGCCGTTGTATTGAGAACTCCGCTGATGGAGTTCATGGTTGTCATATCCGTCATGTAAAAACCTCTAGATCACCATGCCACGCATCATGGTCGGTCGCTTGCGCCTAATGCCTTTAGTGGTCGTGGCTTGTGGCTGATGCTGTTGTTGTCTGCGGCGTTGTACTTCTTCAAGCAACTCATGCTCTGCTTGTTTCATCAATTGGGGCGAAGCATTTAACCCATCGAGCAGAATATTGCCTGCTACCGGACCAACGCCTAATCCTTCGAGTAGTTCATTGAATACATCAGTTCTGTCTTCAGCATTGCGAATAGCAAGTTCCGCGTTTTCAATGGTTTCAGTAAAGGGTTGCTTCATCTTGTGTCCTATCTTAAAGCCAAGCATCTTTGGGATGCTGTCAGTAACAGTCGAGAGTTTTTAAATTTTTCTCTTTCTCAAAGGTCGGTAATCACTAAGGCGCAAGAAATACCAATCCTCTTGTTGATCATGGCTCGCGCCGCAGGCTCGTAAGTAGAATTGTGCTAACCGTTGGCTGCTCATGTTACTACCTCGCAATACATCAACGTTGCCACGAATAGTCCAGTCGAGCGGATACAAACGGATGGCATGTTCTGCGAGCACAAATAGCGCGGAGAAAGGGTTGCCTAGACCTTGGTTCGGGCTGGTTCTTCGCAGTAGTACAATGATGATTTCGCCCTCTTCGACACGGAAGACCAGCTCCATCCCATCAAATTCATAACGATAACCAAGTAAGATAGTACTTTTCTGCCAAAAGTAGGGCTTCACTTCGATGCCTGACGCCACTAGAGACTGAGTGAGAAGGCATTTCATCACATACCTACCCTGCCAAGCGGTTGAATATTGATTTGTTGCGTCAGCTCTTGGAACGACAACACTGGCAATTCGTAGTATTCAGACTCGATCAGTTTGCGTACGTAACGGCGCACATCCATCGACACCACCAGCACAGGTTTATTTGGCATGCGACTTAAATCACCAATGGTTTGCTTAACGTCGCTGACAAATTGTTGAGTGACAGAGGGGTCAAGCGCCAAGTAACTGCCTGCAGAAGTCTGACGAATGCCATTACGAATCGTATCTTCCAAGCTTTGATCTAATAAATAAGCTGGTAGCATGTTTTGACCGCTGGCGTACTTGTAGCAGATATAGCGCTTCAAGCTTGAACGGATATATTCAGTTAGCTGTACCACGTCTTTCTCTTTCTGGCCCCACTCAACCATGGCTTCTAAGATCACTCGTAAATTACGAATAGAAATGTCTTCAGAAACCAAACGCTGCAGAATTTCCGTCATCTTTTGCAAAGGCACAATACGCTGCGCTTCTTTTACCAGTTCGGAATAGCTACCTTCCATTTGCTCCAGCAGGTAGCGGGTCTCTTGAATACCGATAAAGTCTTGCGCGTACTCTTTCAGAACGTGAGACAAATGATAAGTCAGAATGCGATCAGGGGTCAGAAAGCCCACATGACTGTTTTGGAGTTTTTCATAATGACTTTGGTCAACCCAAAGACTCGTAATACCCGGCAGAAAATCGTCATCTTTTTCATAAGGTACGCCCAGTAAATCGATCTGTTCATTACCTTCTGTTACCAGCAGTTTCTCGCTTTCAATTCGACCACGAGCGACCGGCACTTCTTGCAATTGAATTAAATACTCGCCGTTACTCATTCCCTCGTTGAAACGTAAGTGAATACCGGGGAACGGGACACCGAGATCGAGATAAAGTGCACGTCTGACACGCGCAAGCTCATCGTTGAGAGCCACGGCCTCTAAACTTTCTTGCAAGCGAGAATCCAAGTCGATGAGCAGCGGTACTGTCATCGCAAACTCTTCTTGCTCACCCAGCTTGCCTTTGCTGTTACGAGATGGCGTCGGTTTATTGGGCTTAGCGGCTGGCGAACCAGCACCTTGGGCAACGAAGCTAGGCAAGTCAGAGCTGTCAGATTCGCTTTGTTTCTTTTGTTGGTAGGATAAGAAGAAACCACCACCGCCAACAACAGCAGCAAGAATTAAGAAGGTAATCTTCGGGAAGCCCGGAATAAGAGCAAACAAAATCAGCAGAACACCACCAACCAACAAAGCTCTTGGCTGAGCGGTCACTTGTCCACCAATATCTGAACCTAGGTCAGAAGAATCCTCATTTGAGACACGAGTAACGATGATGCCAGCCGTGATAGCGATAAACAGTGCCGGGATCTGCGACACCAGACCATCACCAACGGTCAGGACTGCGAACAATTCAAGTGCCTCAGAGGCAGACATGCCCTTTTGAGTAACCCCAATAGTTACACCACCGAGAATGTTTACCACTATGATAATCAGGCCCGCGATTGAGTCGCCTTTAACGAACTTCATCGCGCCATCCATCGAGCCATACATTTGGCTTTCTTTTTCGATCAATGAACGGCGGTGACGCGCCTCATGAACATCAATAACTCCAGCACGCATATCGCCATCGATACTCATCTGCTTACCCGGCATCGCGTCAAGAGAGAACCGAGCGCTGACTTCTGCAACCCTTTCAGAACCTTTGGTGATCACCATAAATTGAACAATGGTGATGATAAGGAAAACAACAATACCTACTACCAAGTTACCGCCGACCACGAAGTTACCGAAGGTGTATACGATCTGACCTGCATCACCTTGCAGCAGGATAAGTCGCGTTGTCGTAATAGAAAGTGACAAACGAAACAAGGTAGTGATCAAAAGCACGGCTGGAAATGCAGAAAATTCCAGTGGTGTAGTGATGTAGATAGCCAACATCAATAAGACGACCGCAATGCTCATGTTGGTACCGATCAAAACGTCCACTAGTGCCGTAGGTAGAGGCAAGATCATCATAAAGACGATCGCAAGTAGCATCACGGCAAGCATAATGTCTTTACGCTGTCCGACTTTGTTTAGAGTATCAATCAACTTATTCATTTGATTCACTATTTAGAGATTGTAGATAATGTCGATGTGCTCGGCGGGCACCTTCAACATCCTGTTCTTTCCAGCGAGCTTGGCTTAGGCAAAACCACAAGCCCGCTTTATTTGAGTGTTCGCTTTCCAATAAGCTTTCGCACAGCTCAATTGAACGCGTATATCGGCCTGAATTGAGGCATGCTACCGCTAATGTTTGGCGAGCTTCCTGGTGCTGAGGTTCGATTTCCAGCAGTGCATCAAGCAAGATAATCGCTTGTTCCGGCTTTTGATATTGAACTTGGAGTGCGGCGTGGATAAGCAAAAGCTCCACGTCTTTTGTCTTCAACATGGGCTTTTTAAACCTGAATTAGTAGATTCAACGCCATAGTGAGATAACGTTGGTCTAATTGAGTACTTTGCAATGTTTCCACAGCCTGATTGAGCGCATGAGAGCCATTTTTCTGTGCCAATTCCTGAAGCCGCTGCTGAGTGGCATCAAACTGTTGACGGTACTTGTCCGGGCGAAGTAGCTCCGAATGTGTCAATTTTGGCTTGGCCAGTGACACCAGGTAGTGCTCAGAGGGGCGAAGCTCGTACAGTTTCTCTAAGTGAGTCGCGATGGCTTGACCGTCAGGCAACAGCTGAAAACGCTGTGGGAAGTCGCTTTCAGCCTGCTCAAGTGAAACGTAAGTAAAGCCTTCAATACCGACGTTTAACGTACTAATACGGCTCATGAATCCGCCACATCTTTATGTAAACGAACCAGTAGAGCGAACGCTTGCTCGATGGTTGGTAGGGTCACTTCATCCCCTTCAATTTGTGCAGAGAAGACCAGTGTCTGTTCATCCAGTAAACCGCTCTTTATGACGAATGGCCAGCCTTGACCTGAATGGCAAAAACTCAACGCCTTTTTAATCGGCTCGTTTGATTGGTGCCAATGCAGCGGTTTCGCCAGCATGAGAAACAGGCAGTCCTGATGCCTCTCAACGTGCAGAGTGCCGCTCTGTTCGAAACTCAGTTGAACACGTCCTGCTGACGAGAAGTCTACCGCTTCAAGTCCCATTCCTCGGCAAAAATCATCCACTGATGCATCAATCCAATTCATCGTCCCACATTTCCTCTTCTTCTAAATCAATCGCTTCATCAAGCGCTTTTTGCACAGCTTGTATTAGGTTTTGTCGCTGTTCTTCATCGTTAAATACATCAATTGGAATATGGCGAATAAGTTTGTGAAGTTCCCTAAAAAAGCTGATTTTTCTCTCCGTGGACGCCAACTCCATGGCGTTCACTAGGTTCCATATCTCGACACTTCCCACCCAACGCTGCTCAACCAAAGCGATGACGTCTGACATTAAATCAGTAACTTGATAAGCCATAGTTTGCCTGCTGAGGTTTGAACATCTGGTAGAGGTTACTAACTTGGTCTTGAAGCGTATTCAACGTCTTAAGTTTTTGCATATCGGACATCAGAAGCTGGAGCTTAACGGAGTCAATATTGCTACCTTGAACGCTCAAATCTGCGCTCATACCCTGCAACATAAAGTCGACCGCCGTGGAGACCTCTTTTGCACCAAAACGCTCAACCACATCCTTGTATGCTGAGCCTAAACCTTGGTAGCTGTGTACCGTGTCGCGATAGAAGCCACGCAATTGATGCAAACTGCTAAAGCCTTGCTCTTGGCTGTATTCATCCGCGAAGCTTGAAACACGAATTTCAGTATCAATCTGAGCCCAAGAGTCCGGATTCTGCTCAAAGGTCAGAATGGCTTGGTCTATCAGCGCTAGTAGATTCTTACTTTCTGAATTGGCTCCGAGGAACTTTTTCACTGCTTGCAGCGCTAGGTACTGATGGCTCTTCTCTTCAGAGAATCCGTTGAGGTACGCCTGTAACTGAGCAATCGTTGATAAGTTACCGCTTGCCATTTTGGTAGCAAGGTCTTTGATCTTTTGGTTCTTCTCAAGATCAGGCACTTTTCTTAGGTAGTCAGAAACCAGCTCGTGCGCTTCATTCACGCGAATACTGCCGTCTTTTACTTTGCGTTTCGTGAGATCTTTTTCTGCTTTTTCTGAACCTAACGCCGTCAGCTCTTCCATTGCATCAAACAGCGACTGAGTTGCATTGTGTACGCGGACAGTTTCACCTCGGTAGTTACCATTGACTGAGGCTCCCGTGCGGGAAGACTCGAGGTTACTTCTAATTGGCGCGTCAAATTTGTTGCCCGTAAAAATTTGGCTATTGATAGTGCTCATTGATTTGCACTCCTTCCTACAATATGAGCGAATTATAGGAATTGCATTTTTATTAGGCTGTCAAAATCAGACGTGTTTTTTTAGGGCGTTTTAAGTTTTCTAAAAACTCCCGACCAATAGTCACTATAAAAACGGCTTCATCCTTCCTATTCTCCCAGCATCAGTTATTGCATGTTTTCTTAAATTGAACGACTTCTCATACATCATCGAAACTCAACAATCAGCCATCAAGCAAACGCGTTTGATCCAAATCCGCGGTCGTGTGACTCAGGTTACTGGCACTATTATCAAAGCCGTTGTGCCTGGTGTTCGTGTCGGCGAGCTTTGTGAGCTACGTAATCCAGATCAAACCTTGTCGCTGCTTGCGGAGGTGGTGGGTTTTGAGCAACACCATGCGTTGCTTACTCCACTTGGCAACATGTTTGGAATTTCATCCAATACCGAAGTGAGCCCGCTTGGAAAAATGCACGAAGTCGGTGTTGGCGATCACCTTTTAGGGAAAACTCTTGATGGTCTAGGCCGCCCATTCGATGGTTCTCAAAGCACTGAGCCGAGCGCTTGGTATCCGGTTTACCGCGATGCGCCACCACCAATGCAGCGAAAGCTGATTGAAAAACCGATTTCGATGGGCGTGCGTTCTATCGACGGATTGCTCACCTGTGGTGAAGGACAAAGGATGGGCATTTTTGCCGCAGCGGGCGGTGGTAAAAGTACCCTGCTTGCCAAGCTTATTCGCTCTGCCGATGTCGATGTAACCGTGCTTGCCCTCATCGGTGAAAGGGGTCGTGAAGTAAGAGAATTTATCGAGCACGACCTTGGGGAAGAAGGTATGGCAAAGTCAGTACTTGTTGTCGCAACCTCTGACAGGCCAGCAATGGAACGTGCCAAAGCGGCGTTCGTCGCGACCTCTATCGCCGAGTACTTTCGCGATCAAGGTAAACGAGTCCTGCTGCTGATGGATTCGGTGACGCGTTTTGCTCGAGCTCAGCGTGAAATCGGCTTGGCCGCTGGCGAGCCACCAACACGACGGGGCTATCCGCCTTCTGTTTTTGCCGCGCTACCAAAACTGATGGAACGTGCAGGTCAATCAGACAAAGGCTCCATCACCGCGCTTTATACCGTACTTGTGGAAGGTGACGATATGACTGAGCCGGTCGCCGATGAAACGCGTTCGATACTCGATGGCCACATCATTCTTTCTCGTAAATTGGCGGCGATGAACCACTACCCAGCCATTGATGTGCTTCGCTCAGCCAGTCGTGTAATGAACCAAATCGTCGATAAAACTCATCAAGCGTCCGCGGCTCACATGCGCGAAATGCTGGCTAAATATGAAGAAGTCGAACTGTTGATCAAAATTGGTGAATACCAACACGGTGCCGACAGTCGCGCGGATATGGCCATCGCACAGGGAGATGATATAGGAGCGTTCTTGCGCCAAGGTACGCACGAGCCAAGTGAGCTCGGTGAGAGCGTCACGCAGCTACGAGGACTTGCAGGCCTATGATCGAGCGACTGCTAGAGATAAAAAAAATTCGTGCCGACCGTGCGGATCGCGCGGTTCAGCAACAAGAGTATCGAGTCAATAACGCACGAGCCTCACTCCGAAAGGCGGAACAGTCTGTCGTTGACTATCGTCAATGGCGCGAAGAGGAAGAAGAACGGCGCTTTGCGAAAGCCAAACAGAAAACCGTCGTTCTAAAAGAACTTGAAATATTGCGGCAAGAAATCGCGCTGTTAAGGGAAAGAGAGGCCGATTTAAAACAACGAGTCGCAGAAGAAAAAAAGGCATTGGAACAAGAGAACCAGCGACTCAAGGAAAGAAAGCAAGACGCTATGGCCGCCCATAAAACCAAAGAAAAATTCATTCAATTAAACGAACAAGAAATCGCTGAGCAAGCACGCCAAGCGCAGTATCAAGAAGAGCTCGAACAAGAAGAGTTCCGCAACGTTGTTGTTTCATAGAAGGTACAGATGCGAGTCAAAAACGATCATCCAAACACAACTGAACATCCGCAACAGATTCAACAGAGGCCGGTCAACCAAGTCTCAGAAGAGCTTGAATCTCGCTTTAAGAATGCGCTTAAGCCAACGCAAGCAGAAAGCGAACATGAGTCAGAGACTTCTCGTTTATTCGCTGCTGTATTGAACGCAGACAAGCTCGATAGCATGAAGAACAAAGGCAAGGCCAGCAGTGCTATTCCTAAGGCGGGGAAAGAGCAGCTCGACGGTGGCCAAGAACACCCTGAAAACTTGAAAGATCAACCTGCTAATGAAAAGTCAGAAGCTGGTCTGCATCCAGAAAAGCCAAGTCACGCTCTCTTTGAGAGAGAATGTGTGCAGCAAGGCCAACTGCATAAGTTAGATGCAGCAGCTCATAAACTCGACCCTACGGCAAAAGACGCTGCTACTATTGTGGACTCGAAAATTATCGACTTGAAAGCCGCATTGTCCGCGCTTGAAGAAAAGGTTAAAGCAGTGAAGCACATCGATCTGCGTCATCCAAGTTCAGAGTCGGACGCTAAGCTTCACCCGATGCCCAACCTAAGCCAAGCAACAGCGCAAGGCGACATCATCCTGAAAAACGTAGAGACACACGGGCCCCAGAATAGAGCTCAAGACGTAAGCGAATTGATTAATAAGTTAGTCGACAAGATCTACGTGTCTCTTCCTTCAGCAAACGAGAGAGAAATTCGCCTACTTCTAAATGAAGGCCAATTAAAAGGTGGCGAGATCTCCATCAAGCAAGACAGTTCTGGCTACAGCGTGCTGATTAAGCAAGAGCACGCTCTTTCGCTGATCAACCAAACGGCTAAGCAAGAGTTGACCGAGCGTCTGCAACGTTTAGGCATCGACCAACCGATTCGGATCGCAGTCAGCGAACAGATGAACCAACAACAAGACCAACAACGTTCGCGACAACAACGCAGCATTTACGATGAATGGAAGCCTGAGGACGAATGATGATATTAGATTTCCCAAAGGTCGAGCTTTCAAGCATCACGCTAAGTAATCAACTTTGCGCAAAACAGTGTCACTTTCAAGATAGTCAGAGCAATAGCTTATCGGTCACACTTGGCCAAAAGCCGGAGTTTTCTGGCTATCGTTTAACACTACTGATTGGTGGACAAACTATTCAAATCGATTTCAGCAGTGCGCAATTACAGCAATGGTTGAATGGCATTCTTGACTCGACGGCATTTGAATCACTACCAAACTCTTTGCAATTGGCGTTGCTCAGTAGCCAAATTGAGCCCTACACCGACATGATTAAGCGCTTATTTGGACAACTTCCGGTATTGAGCAAACTTCAAGTTCATGAGCAGCCTGCACCAGAAGAAAACGTATTGATGCTCACCATCAATCGCGATGATGTCTCTCTTAGCCTGTGGGTCCATGAAGGTCGAGATGTGTTGATTGACACTCTGCCACAAGCGTCTTCTTACCTGAGCCAAAACATCGCATTGCCCTTCTGGTTGAGCTTTGGCAAAACACGTTTGGCACTCAGTCAATTTGAGCAACTTGAACTGGGCGATGTGGTGTTTTTCGACGATTGCTACATCGCGCAACACCAAGTGCTTCTTCAGGTCTCCAATCACAACCTTTGGCGATGCCAACTCGATAATACGACACTCCATATCCAAGAAAAAGAAACCAATATGAATGATATCAACAGCTCTGAAGCACTGACCGACCACCAGCAATTGCCAATTGAACTGACTTTCGATGTTGGTCAGCAAACCATTACTTTAGAACAGCTTAACGCGCTGCAACCGGGTTTTATCTTTGAGCTCAACCAACCAATTTCTAACCCAGTCACCATGCGAGCAAACGGCAAAATCATTGGTGAATGCGAACTAGTGAACATTAATGAACGCTTGGGTGTCCGCGTTCTCGAACTGTTTGGCGGCAGTCAGGAGCCAGCATGATCCAGTTACCTGATGAACTGAACCTCATCGTTACACTCGCCCTTCTTGCTTTGATTCCTTTCATTGCAATGATGGCGACCTCCTTCGTTAAACTGGCCGTGGTTTTCTCTCTGCTAAGAAACGCCTTAGGTGTACAACAAATTCCACCCAATATGGCCTTGTATGGATTGGCGATCATTCTGTCGATCTTCATCATGGCGCCAGTGGGGTTTGAAACCTATGACTACGTGACCCAGCACGAAATCTCACTTGAAGATTCGGAGAGCATCGAAGGTTTAATCGAGAGTGGATTGCAGCCGTACCGCGAGTTCTTGAAAAAGCACATCCGTGAAACTGAATCGGTCTTTTTTACCGATGCAGCAAGAACCTTGTGGCCACAAAAGTACGTCGACCGTTTGGAGTCAGACAGCTTGTTGTTGTTGCTCCCCGCCTTTACCGTGAGTGAGCTAACGAGAGCGTTTGAGATTGGCTTCCTGTTGTACCTGCCATTCATCGCTATCGATCTGATCGTATCCAACATCTTGCTGGCCATGGGCATGATGATGGTATCGCCAATGACCATCTCACTGCCATTCAAACTATTACTCTTTGTGTTGCTAGACGGTTGGACAAAGTTGACCCATGGCCTAGTGCTCAGTTACGGATAATGAGGAGAGAAGCATGAATCCGGCTGAAATCATCCACTTTACCACTCAGGCTCTAACGCTTGTTCTGTTCTTGTCGCTGCCACCTATTTTGGTTGCGGCACTTGTCGGTACCTTGGTCTCTCTTGTCCAAGCGCTAACACAAGTACAAGAACAGACGTTAGGCTTTGTCGTCAAACTGATCGCCGTCATCATAACCCTATTTGTTACCACACAATGGCTGGGCGCCGAACTGCATTCATTTGCTACCTTGACCTTAGATAAAATCCCGCAAATACGATGAGTTACGATGATTTGCACCAGGCCCTGTTCCTATACAGCTTGACGCTCCCTAGGTTAATGGCTTGCTTTATATTTTTGCCGATTTTAAACAAACAAACGCTCGGTGGCACCTTGGTGAGAAATGGTGTTTTGTGTTCGCTTGCGCTGTTTATCTTCCCAATGATCAACCAACAAGACCTGCCCGCAGAAACGGACGGGATTTGGTTGATGGTCATCTTAGGCAAAGAGGTACTATTGGGTATGCTGATTGGCTTTGTTGCAGCAATCCCTTTTTGGGCTATTGAGGCGGCAGGGTTTCTAGTGGATAACCAACGTGGTGCTGCGATGGCAAGTATGTTTAATCCCACTCTCGGCTCTCAGTCAACGCCAACGGCTGTGCTATTGACTCAAACACTGATCACCTTGTTTTTCTCCGGCGGTGGCTTTGTCGCTTTTATTTATGCGCTGTTTAACAGCTATTCGTCGTGGCCTGTTATTAGTTTTTTTCCAACCGTCACTGAAGAGTGGGTGCACTTTTTCTACGCTCAGTTCGAGCAACTTATGTGGCTTGGCGTTTTGATGTCTGCGCCTTTGGTTTTGGCCATGTTCCTTGCCGAGTTTGGACTCGCGCTGATTAGCCGATTCGCCCCACAGCTGAACGTTTTCTCTTTGGCCATGCCGATCAAAAGTGCCATTGCCAGCGTGCTATTGATTGTTTATTTGGCATTGATGATGGACCACTTTCAAGCCCTTTTCTCTGAAATCGCACTGTTCAGAGAGCAGCTCAATACCATTTGGTAATAACAGACAGGAAGAGCAATGAGCGGAGAAAAAACAGAACTCCCCACCCCGAAAAAACTTCGGGATGCCCGGCAAAAAGGGCAAGTCGCTAAAAGTCAGGAAGTCGTCTCATCGGCGTTAATCCTAGCCCTAATTGCCGTCTTATTTGCCTTTGCTGACTACTATATGTCGCACATCTCTGCCCTACTTTTGTTGCCGAGTGAGTTGGCTTATCAAGGGTTTCAGGATGCGTTGCTTGACGTAGCCGTCGCAATCGCCAAAGAAATGGTTTACTTGCTGGCACCAATACTGATAGTGGCGGCATTGATCGCCATCATGTCGAACATGGGGCAATTCGGCTTGCTGTTTAGTGGTGAATCCGTCAAACCAGATATCAAAAAGATCAACCCTGTCGAAGGGGCAAAACGAATTTTCTCGCTAAAGAGCATCATTGAGTTTATTAAATCGATTCTTAAAGTGTCGCTCCTTTCCTGCATTATTTGGGTCACTCTGCAGGGCAACTTAAACACGCTACTGCAAATCCCGACATGCGGATTAGAGTGTGTACCGACCATCACCGGCGTATTAGTGAAACAACTCATGATCATCTCTTCCGTCGGCTTTATTGTGATTGCAGCTGCCGATTACGCATACCAAAAATTCGACCACACCAAGCAACTGAAGATGACTAAAGACGAGGTCAAACGCGAATATAAAGAGATGGAAGGCAGCCCAGAAATCAAGAGTAAGCGTCGTCAGTTGCACCAAGAGCTGCAAACTTCGAACCAAAGAGATAACGTTAAACGTTCGAATGTGTTGGTCACGAACCCAACCCACATCGCGATTGGTTTGTACTACAAAAAAGGCGAAACGCCGCTGCCTGTGATAACCCTTAAAGAAACCGATGCGATGGCAAAACGTATGATCGCGATAGCCCACGAAGAAGGCATCCCTGTGATGCAAAAAGTACCACTCGCACGTGCTCTTTATGCCGATGGTCAGTTAAACCAGTACATTCCAGGCGATCTTATTGAAGCCACCGCTGAGATCCTGCGTTGGGTTGCGTCTCTTGAGCAGGCTGAGGAATCGCGAGTATAACTCTCTCACAATCATGTGCGTCATGCTCAGAGAGCACACAGTACAAAAAAGAACTGTGTGCTAACAAAGTAGAATGGAATCGATAGATCTAAGCGATTCAGAAAACGATTAAGCATCTTCTGAAGAGTTAAGATTTCTAAGCTGTCGTTCAATGAAATCGGTGCACATTTTGACATTGAGCGGAGGCGTTTTTGCGTAATTATGAACAGCATAAATAGGAATCTTGGGAAGCGTATACCCAGGAAAAATGTTCTCTAATTCTCCTTTGCGTCTGAGACTTTCGAACATAAATTCAGGAATTAATGCCATACCAGCTCCCGCTTTGACCATAGAGATAACCGAATGAACCGAATCATTAAAGCGACTCGCTTCCAGCGACACTTCTATTCGCTCACCACTGGACGAGTGTTGTAAAATATATCGAATAGATTTCCCCTCCCAGATATTCGCCACATAATCGAAGGCGAGCAACTGAGACGGATCCTTAATAAGTTTCGCGATGCTGAGATCATGATTCTGAATATATGAAGGGCTTGCACAAAGCACTTTCTTTAAACTACCTATCCTTCTTTGTATGTACTCACTTGATGGCAGCTCACCGACATGAATCGCGAGATCAGCCGCCGTTTCAAATAAGTCCACGCTGCCGTCATTGGCTAGAATCGTAGGAACTAATTCAGAGTAGATACTGACTAAATGCCCAACTGCCGGTGATATCACGGGCTCGATCAACGCGTGGGGTGAACTAATCTTAACCATTCCTTTTGGCTCAATTTGGCTGATCCTTGCAATATCCCATGCCTCATCAACAAGCTCGCTAATCTTTTTACACCGTTCAAAAAACTCTATTCCCATAGGCGTAAGCAATTGTTGGCGAGTGGAGCGTTTGAGTAACAAAACACCTAACGCCTCCTCCAAAGCTCTCAAATGTTGACTAACAACGGATTTACCCACCTTTAATTCGCGTGCAGCCGCAGTAATAGATCCCTTCTCCACAACTCTCGTGAAGATGATCATATGACGCATATACTTGTTCATAGTTTATAAAAATTAAACAGTCCGTACTAAATTACCTACCTTTTTCATACCAATAAAATCATTAATAATGTCCTAAAGCAACCAAAGGGGACAAAATAGTGAACAAAACAAGCACAAGCTCAATTGCACAATACTTCTCACGAGAGATAGCAGATGAACAATACAATCCGACGTTATGGACCAATAGATTACCCACGGATGATTTGTTACCGAAACACATAAAATTTACTAGCCAGCAAAGTGAGCGTTATCGAACAAACCTGGAAACAGGACTTACCGAGATGGCATATGGAGAAGGCGAGTTTTCTGGAAAAATAGATATCTACAAGCCAAAGGGGCTTGCCAAAGATGCACCTATGGTTATCTACATACATGGCGGGTGGTGGCAATGGTTTTCAAAGGAACAATTTGGGTTTATCGCGCAACCTTTCAATCAAAATGGTTTTGCGGTTTACATGCCAAGTTACCGAATGGCTCAACACTGGACAAACGGTGCGCCAATGGAGTCCATCCTTAAACAGATGCAGCTTGCAGTTAAAGAAATCTTATCGCTCGCAGTGGAGAATAATTCTCCCGCAGTCTACCTAGTAGGCCACTCGGCTGGCGGCCAACTTGTATCCATGCTCCATAAAACAGATTGGGAACAATTTGGAGTAGAAGCAGAAGGCAAAGAGAAACTCAAAGATGTTTTTTCAATCGCTGGCCTTTTTGATATTCGACCACTTGTGAACAGCTTCGTGAACGATAACATTCAGATGACCAATGAATCATCGGAGAGGGTGAGTCCACTGCTTAATGATTTTCCTTCAGAAGAGGAACTGGCGCCGTTGCACTTGATTGTCCCAGAACTGGACACGCCTGAGTTCTTACGACAAACAAAGGAATACCACGCCAAAGTGCTTGATGCTAAACAAGAGTGCCGCATTTACCTCGCTCGAAAAAGAGACCACCTTGATATAATCGAAAACCTCATTAACGACAACGATAATGTACTCAACTATATGCTTGAGAATATGAAAAACTAAAGGTCGCTAATTTGCTCAGTTTCCAATAAAGGCCGACAGGCTTATAAAAAAGAGCGACGAAAGTCGCTCTTTTTTATTTTTGGGATACTTACTTAATACCGTGCAAGTTGTTTTCAGCAGTCATGGCAAGAGGCGTAAATGAATCGTTTCTCAGCTCAGCAATCGCATACAGCATACGTCCCATACGACCGTTACCATCCGTGAAGCCATGGTAGCCAATCACGCCAGCAAACAACTGCTTACCAAGATCTTTATCTGCCACTGGGTTTTCTTTCAAAAAGCCCTCTATGTGCTGTTTTAGCATGCCTTCACCACCAATGCTTGATGGAAGTGCGCCACCAGCCGTTGCTGGGCCTCGGTAATCTCTTTCAATATTCGGCACCGCTCGCGCATGAAGCTCTTTTAAGTTATCCATGTTCAGCAAGTCTTTATCATTGGCCGCGTATTCTTTAAGAAGCGCAGTAATATTATCAGCATCGTTTCCTTTCGAAGTCGATGCGTTAATGATCCAAGCCGCAGCACGTTCAAGGTTGTTCGTCGTGCCCGTTTTATTGAACTTATCTTCCGCTAGCGAATCCGCATAGACACCCGAACTCAAGTCTTTGTTTGCCAAACCTTCAATATGTGCTTGTGCCGCTTTTAAGTTCTTAACCTCGGTTTCAAATACAACTTCCAAGCCCATCGCGGTATTTGGGTTGTTCTTCACGCCCATCGCACCGCCACCAAAAGCTTTAACAACTTTGCCAGCTAATGCTTTTGTTGCACCCTCACCAATTTGTGTATTTAGGCTTTTGGCAGGTTCCGTATCAAGCAGTAACTCAGACATAGCAAGATCAGCCAATTGGTTAAGCTCGCCACCATAAGATTGAATAGTTTGAGCATCAAGTCGACTAAAAGCATTCAATACATCGACTGGCGTTTTTAAACTAGCATCTTTAAAAAACATCTGGCCATGCTCTACTGAAGAGCTGGATTTCAAACGCTCAGCTTGTCCTAGCGCATTGTCGAATACCGATTTTGTCATCGCTTTAGCTACTGAGTCTGTGTTGCCTTCTCTAAATAGCTTACCTGTTGCTTCAAAGAATTGAGCGACTGCATTATTACTTGGGTTTGAACGAACAAACTGCTGAGTATTTGCATCGACCTTATATTCCTTGCCACCAACATTGAGTTTGCCTTCATTGAGAATATCTTTTCGCGCTTCCGGAAGTGCCGCTTGAAGTGCGCTTACGTTTCCAAAACTAATCATTATTTATACCCTTAATGTGGCAAATTGTGCCGTATCTATTGTCCGTGTTTGTTTCTGTTCTTGCGCCACTTGCCCCTGCGGGCTTGCTGACAGCTTTAACCAATCAACAAATTGAGCAATCGACGTTTCAAAATATGTCTCGGTTAACATTATCTGATGAATGTGAATAAAACCGATGTAGCCAGCATCTTCATCCCAACATACGTAGGGCTCATCTTTTGTTAATGCTGCTTTCATGTGCTTAAAATAAACATCGGGATGCGGTTTCTCACCTGAAATTAAGCCAATAAGCGTCAACTTCTCTTCACTTGAGCGAAGTGTAATTGCTACTTCGTTATCAAGAATTAATTGGCAACAGCCTTCTTCATCAAATTCCAGCGTTTCCATTTGGCAACGCTTTGCAAAGTCGTTTAGAAGAGTCGATATAAATCCGTTGACCATCTGATTTACATTCCTATTTTGTATTTATTAGTATTTACATCTCTGCGGTTTAGATAATCGCAAAGTGTTGGCTGGTGTGGTTATTATGCTGAATACAGATGGGGGAATATGCTAGATATGGTCGGCTTTTTTTCATTTTAAGCCGTTTATATTAAGGCACATGATGATAAAAAAGCTCAGCATGATGTGCTGAGCTTTACAAGTTGGCTAGACTAACTTAGGTGGTTAAGCTTCTTGGCTAAACAAAGCCACCAGAGTACATTGGTTTAAAGGCTTCTGTTGCCGCTTTATCCGCATTCGCTGTATTGGCGCTTAGTGCACTGGACTCTCGGCTCAATACCACAACTTTGGTTTGCTCTTCCATGTTCGAGGGATTTTTCTTGATATGATCAATCAAGTCAGAAAGTTCTGCCTCTCCTTTTGGATCGCTTTGACCACTTAGGCCCGCTTTCTCCATCTCTGGCGTCGTTATGCGTATGGTCACATGAGGTTTGCGGCTCCCCGTAGCCACTTCTGCATCGTAAATTCGCTTTTTCATCGCCGTATTGGCTGAAGGCGGGTAACCTTTCTCCAGGTGTAAGGTATAGCTTTGTTCCACAGTAAAAGACGTCCCTGCAGGAACCAAGATTTCTCTCTCACCTTCCGCATTACTGATGGGTTCAATATTCACCCCAAGGTCTGGCGCCGGGTTAATGACCAAAAGCGCACCTTTCGCCATGTAACTTTGTGCCACGTCTGGAGCACGCGTTGTACTCATAAAGCCAGGAAACTGAAAACCGGTTCCCTTCTCTAACGCAGCATCGGCAACACTGGTGTGACAGCCGTGCCAGACTTTACCGGAGTATCGTTCAAACATTGGAGAGTCTATCGCAGCCTGTAACATATCCACGTTCTGGCGATACTCTTTCTTCGCTTGCGCTCGCTCAGCAGAACTCGTGTATTGATTACGTTTTAGGAACGATTGAAGACGCATCTCCATTTCACTCTCGTTCTTTGGTGGAGCAAAATCGCCGTAGCCTGGGTTGATAATATTTGCGCCATTCCCTGTATAGAATCGAGTCGTCGCCAGCAGCATCGCGTTAATCAGCGTCGCTTGGTTATTTGCATCATCACCAATGGCCTCTAATACCGCTTGTTGACGTTCAGTTGATGTGGTTTTACTACTCGCGACATCCTTTAAAAAGGCCAACGCATCTTGGTGATCAGGTTTGTTTTTGAGCACCAACTGAGCATCAAGCATGTTCGACTTATCTACCGTGCGAAAGGTTTCCCACACGTCATTACGCTCACCGTAACGAAAAACATTACTTAGCGATCCTTCCTGTGAAGATTCCGCCAACAAAGACGCAGCATTACCGAGAAGCTGTTGGTATTGCGCAGGAGACTGCCCCTCCAACCAGTTGCCTAACGCTTCCGCTTTAACACCATCGATAAATGGTTGCCCTGACGGTTTTCGCTCAGGCAATTCCGGCATGGTTCGCTGCTCGGTATTGTATAACTTCAAGTCATTCATATTTTGCGGAGCGTAGTGAATTTTCTCTGAAGCTAGGCCAAAGGTATCGTCTGCTTCTTGATCACTCTGCGCGGCCTGCGCCAGAACATCAAGATACTCACTCCCTGCATATTGTGATGGGTAGCCTTTCCCTTGAGTGACAGATTGATCGAACTCTTCGACACTCATTTTCACCGGTTCAATCGCGGGTAGATGAACCTCTTGTCCATTTAGTGTGATTGTCTTGGCATCCATACCGGGTAAGTCGATGTCTTGGGTTATCAGCCCCTCGTAAGCACCAAGCCAATTGCCCGTCTCACGTGCTTGCCACGTCATCATGCCATCACTGTCTACTGTCGCAGCGCCGTGGTCATTGTGCTCCATTGCATAAGCATCCAGTGCTCCCATGATCTCTGTAAAGCTGTGATCACGCGGCTGAATCATCCACCCCAACAGCAAGGCTCGAAAGGCTTGCGCTTCAGAAGCAGGCATTTTGAGAAGGCGTGCCACTTCGTACATAAAAGAGGTGGTACTGGATGGCCCCGCAAACATAGGTAACTTCTTATCCATGTTTTGTTGGCGCCAGTTGACCGAAGTTGGTTTATCGTCGCCAATCGTGGTTAACGTTTTGTCATTGATAACGAAACCACCATAGCCGGACTCATGTTCTGGACGCTCTTTTAAAGCAACAGCGTCGTTGTGATAAGCCGCAGGCTTCATAGCCTCCTGCATTCCTTGAAACTTGAATCCGGTCCCTTTGTGAGGGTCGCCATTTTGACGACTGCCGATAAAGTCATTGCCGGTTTTGTTGCCGAGCACTTCACTTGTATTCCAATCGGCATACTTAAGCCATGCCCAACCGTGGGGCTGGGTGGTGGTCGGCGTCGAGATCTCTGGCTGCGCCCCTTCACCGTGTAAGTGGAAAATGTTCAGCCTTTGGTTTGCTTCCTTAGCATTCAGCAGCGGCTGATTCACAGCATCGCCCATCATCTTAAGTCGTGAAGGATCACGAAATACCCTCAAATGGCTATAAGCTAATGTAGTCAGTACCCGAGCATTGGCTTTAGGGTCCTTGAGTACGCTGTTGAGCTGTTCTGCCCACTTAACGTCATCATCACTCCAGCCGTCCAGAAAACCGATGCCAGCGTCTTCATTTTTCTTTGCTACTGGCACTGAAGGATCTTTCGCTTGAGCGATCGCTACGTTTTCTAGGATCCGACGCAAAAACGATTGAGACATGTACTCAACGGCAGGGCTCTGCAGCAGGTCATTGCCCAAATGGTTAAACTCAAATGCTTGGTTGGCTTCTGCAATCTTTTCCACCGACTGAGCGACTATCTGGTTTTTCACCGCGTCAGAGGTTGTTGGAAACTGCGCATTTACCTTATCTCGGACTAAATTTTCAATGCTACCTTCATACTGGGCAGCACGCATGATGGCGTGATTAAACTCTTCCTCGGCCTGACGCAATGGTGGCATCGGGGCTGGTTGGGTGTTCAGCGGCGGTTGATTGCCGACTAAGGAAACGGAGACCGATGAAACCTGACTTAAAGAGATATTAGACGCGCTTGTTGTCTGCTGCGGGGACAGCAAAGCCGCAGTGCTTGCCGCGCCGTCTGTTCTGATCGTTGTTTGCATCGATCACCCCGCAGTGGATTCAGTGATCGCATCAAACAAAGCACTGCGTAAACTGAGTGCATTTTGCCAAAAGATATTGAGGTCGCTATTCACCACTGACTCATCCGGCAATGCAAAATTAAGTACAACAGTGGTGTTGTCTGCGGCTAACGAGAACGACGCAATGCCGACAACATCAGGGTGAGAATTCAGCGCCAGCAGTTTGGAGGGTGATATTCCTCCCTCTGGCTGTTTGGCTGGTGACAAGGGGAACATGACCACCATGCGGTTTTCATAATTGAAAATCGTGGCGTAATGCATGCCATCTTCGCCAACCAAGTTGCATTGACCATTCAAAAGCTGCCATTGCCCGCCAGATAAATCAGACAGCCAGTTGTTTATGATTTCTTCTTTGTTCATTGCGAGGACCCTTTTCGTATTGAGTAGTCAAAACGATAAGCGCAAGGGTATTCGCCATATATCACTTTTGGCCAGAAGTTTTTAGGACACCTTTTATCGGTTAGCGCTCACAACTGTCATCTGCATTTATGTGATAGAAAATTGATGCTAAGTCTGGAAATAGCCAACCACTGGAAATAAAAAAGCCCAGCATGGCTGGACTTTCGGTGAGCAAAAATAAACGCGTTAAGGCTGTATCTGTTGACGTTCACTCAATTGCTTAGTAATAGCTTGCTTAAGCGCTTGCAGTTGACCGTCGATACTCGCGTCAATAATACCGACCTCTGTCTCCAATATGCAGCCGCCGTTTTTTAAACGCGCATCGGCAATGACTTCAACGTACCCCACCTCTGGGAAATCACTGAGTATGGAAGACACTTTCTCCCGAGCTTCAGTAACCTGATCTGGGTGTACATGCAGGATCACTTGCTTTTGGTTACTGACAAGCTGGAGCGCCTCTCTCACGACACTTGCCGTAGTATCCACATCATCGAAGCTGTTGATGATCTTTCTAACGGCATCGAGCACAACGCCTGTCATTTTATGCTCGACCTGCAAATAGTATTCGTTGCATCGAGCAAGTGTGGCCAGCATGGTTTCAGCGTTCTCGATCTTCGCTTGATCGATGCCATCCTGATAACCTCGCTGCCTCTCTAACTCATAGGCTTCATCCGCTTTGGCAATGATGCTTTCTGCTTTTGAGTGCGCCGCCTCAACCAGATGCTGTGAATCTAAGTAACTCACATAGTCCTTTGCTTTAAGCACTTTTAAGCCCGGTGCCAATTGCAAGTTGTCGGTTTTTATTTCAACAAATGAAACCATTGAGGAATTACCTGTTTTGCGATTTTCTTGATAAGTCGATATGCGAGATCGCGATGCGTGTCATCCAACCAATCTGCACTATGATCCGCCAACGTCAGTTGACGTTCGAGCTTGAACTGCCATCGTTGCACTAACTCTGATGGTGACTTTGCCAATAAGAACTTGATCCATAAATACCCTAGCTCTCGGGCTGTCTTTTCAAAGCTTTTTTCATCGAGGCTGGTTGGCAGTGGCTTTTGCCAACCGCTGGGCCAGTTGGAAATCATCATCGGCCCTTGTTGGATCAAAAAACGCGTTTCATCCACCCCAAAAACCTGATTAAGACATTGTTTAGGTTGCTTTAGTACCACTTGGCGCATCGCTTGGCAATGCATGATTCCGCCAATCATCAACAGCAGTCGATCTGTTGCCTCAACAGGCAGCAAAGCCAAACTGTTGTATGGATGATTAAAAGCATGATCTGTAATTGGCGATAACTCCCAGTCTTCAATACACCACTGATTGATGGCCGCTTGGTTTCTCCAGCCTTGGAGTTTTAACAACCAAGACTGTTTTTCCGTTATCCAACTTTCGTCAATGTAGCTGCAAGGGCAATAGTTAAACTGATGCTGAATTTGGGAAACTGGCGTTTCGGAATTAACCACGTTTCACGTTCCTGCGGCACCAAGCAAACGTTGCTGCGTTAGAGCCAATGATCAGCAGTACCAAGAAAACAAGGATAGAAATCAGATGGCTTGCCGTGTCTTTGGTCACTTGAATCGACAGAATGCTTTCGAATTGATTATCTTGAGATATCACGCGTACTTCCGAAGATGGCACCATAACCACACTAATACGGTCGTAGTTCAGCCCTTCAATGCTGTTATTCACTAATAGTTTTATTTGTGGGATATAAGAATCCAACGCGACATCGGCGGCATGCTTGATAAAAACAGATGCCGATGCCGGCGTTGGGCGCTCACCAGGACGAAGGTTTTGGTCTTCAAGTACAACGTGGACGCGAGCGACTAGCACGCCGTCAATTTGTGACAATGTGGACGACAACTCTTGCGATTTCGCGTAAATAAGTCTGGCTCGCTCGGCAAGCGGAGAAGAAATCAGATCGTCTTTGGGGAAGACTTCTTTCAGTGTCGAGAACTGCTCTCTTGGATAACCTTTGCGCTTAAGCGCGTCAACCGCGAACGCTATTTGTGCCTTATCCACCATCAACTTGACGGTGTTGTCTTTATCTGGTTCTTTGGTGGCGACGACGCCTTCAGAAAGTAAGATTGACAACATTTCGTTGCCTTCTTTCTGGCTCACGCCGGTGTAAAGTTCGGTCTGACACCCCACCAAAAATAGAACCAGTAACATGCTTACTGCACGCATTTTTTTTCTTGTGGTGACTGACCTCATTGCAACTACTACCTTTGTCATGACTATTGCTTTCATCATGGCTTTTACTTTCATCATCGCTACTGTGCCTTCAACAGTGTTTCTACATTTTGCGTCGTTTTACCTACCGTCTTGGCGATCAGCTCCTCTTGAAAGGTAATTCGAGTCAACGCCCATTGCATTTGCAAAAGCTGAGCAGGATCGTCGCCCACCATTTTCATGCTGTCAGCTAAACTGCTTTTTGCGTTATCGATGGTATTTTTCAGTTCGCTAATGTTTTCTAACAAACCACCTTCCAAGCCATTGTTTCCTTCCGGGACCGACATCGCTTGCTCGAAACGTTCACTAAGCCCATCCTGAGCTTGTGCATCCTGCACTTGCTCTAGATTCGTCTGTATGACTTCGGTGTACTGCGTATTAATCATCTGCGTTCCTATGAAAGATCTAGTTTGTGGCTGTAAGTCAGCATGTTTTTGACCATCGAGTTGATTTGTATAACAAAACTCAACTCTTCCCGTACTAGGTCTAACAATGACTGTTGATCAGAAGTCTCTTTCAACTCGGCCCAGCTATGCCAAAGTGCTTGTTCCTTTTGCGCACTCAGAGAGAAATGCTCAGACAGCAACACTTTTAGCTCCTCACGGTCTTTTGGAGGATCTGCTAGTAAACGTCCAGAAAAACTGCCCAATAATTCTTGTTCGAATGAAGCCAGTAATTCTGGTGACGCTTTATCGGTGCCTTTTGCGCTTCTTTCCTGGTTAAGTGCATACCACAACGCTTCTTTCTGATCGCTTGAAGAAGTAAGCACTCCGTCAAGTGAGCGGTTAAGTGCCGTTAAGCTGAAGTTTCCGGAACTCTTGAGCACCTCATACCACTCTTTAATTGCCGTCACTTTGGCCTCAGATTGAGAGACTATGTCTGTAGTTTTTTGCACTGGCGATGCACTCTTGTTTGATGAACTGCTGTCAGATGCACTTTCACTCATCAAACGGCTCATCTTGTGTGCCTCGAGCGGAGCAACTCTGGCTGGCTGCTGAACCTGACTTAGCACATAGTTGAGCGAGTTGTTTTCAACCTTCATTAAAGGTTCCTGATATCCTGAGAGAAGCTCGCAGTAAACGCTTGGCTTTCCTCACTGCCTTTTGAAGCAATCGCCAGCCAAGATTCAGCTTTGCTCGCTAACCCTGCTTTACCAGCAGCGAGAGCCGCTAAGCAGACTAAATCAGTAGAGTCTTCGCAAACTGGTTCAAGCAAGCGATGAGCCTCTTCGTAGCGACCGCGGTTCATCAAACTCATAGAGCGAATCATTGCAACGACCTCCTCGGTACCCCTTTGGGATTCGAGGCAAGATGCAATCGTCTCTGCCTCTTCGTGGCGATGTATACCGGTTGCCATCAAAGCCGTTTCGGCCAGCAGCAAACGCATGTCTTTTTCCATAACCTACACCTTCTGTAGAATCGACTGCATCACATCCTTAATTGCGCGAGTTGTGGTCGCATTGATGTTATAAATCACTGACCATTTGTTGATAGTATGCTGCAATTCAGCCAGCTTTGATGGGTCATCAGCGTTGGATTCTAAGTTTTTGATCGCTACGTTCACGGCCTCATTCGCCGCCTTTGCTTGTTCTTCTAGTTTCGCTTTAACATCATCGAGATAAACACTATTACTCGGATCATAAAATGACATAGGTATTGCCTCTTGTTTATTTATTGCATTCGACAGTTTCAATCACAGCTAAGGCCGCTTGATAGGCTTCATGCTGTTTGAGTAGCAACTGATATTCATGGGGTGTACAGCCTAAATCAAGCTGGCGCTTAACCGCAGATTGCGCTTGCTTGAACTTGAGAATAATGGCCTCTTTCTGTTCCTGCCCCGAGTCGCTTTGTAGTAGTTGTTCAAGATTTGTCATTGGTATTTCCACCTTCATACCCTAGATTGATCGTGATCACTCGCCCGCCTTTCACCAGCTCAATTCCTGCTGGGGTGACGCTAGAAATGCGATATCCTTGAGGGGTTCGAGCCCCTACCATATAACGAACATTGTCCGTAAGGATCACATAAGGGACTTGACCGAAATTCACGCTTCGAAACGGAAAATCGATGTTAGTGCCCTTGCTTACTTTCGGAATGGACTTCAAAACCAAGTAAGGTTTCTCGCCATACTGCTCACGGAAATCCCTCGTAACCCCATAGAATCGAGTGGTCTCGATATCGTCCAACTCACCCCGTACTTCGATACGATCGTCACTTGTCGCTAGCTGAACTTTCTTTAGTAACTCTGCTTTTTCAAGCAATGTTTTGAGCGTATCCATATAGGCTCCCGCTCTTTGCAATTCGACCTTCCAAGCGACTAGTCCTGGGACATCACGTTCTAATATCTGCTCGACTTGGCTCCAACGGCTCGCGTCATCAATGTACCCCGTTAGGAGCAGCGTGCCAGTCTCTTCACCATTCTCAATTTTAACTTGATGATAACCGAGGTTACGTAAGATAAAGCGTACACCGCGACGAATCTCTTCCATGGTTCGCAGGTCACTTTTGTAGTTGAGCCCAAGCGCGTCAATTCTTCCCAATAGCTGCAGTTTTGCGGTTCTATCCTCAACGTATCCTTCCAGTACCGCCTGCCTTACTGTTGCATTCCATTCAACCCGCACATCATCAAGTTTCAATTCGCTGAGAATATTGCGAACTAAAACGATAGGCTCTGCTGCCGTGATGGTATCGTTGTCGCTGGCTCGGATTTGGCTATACCAAACACCGGCAAATATCACGCTTGGGATCAAGCTACACATCAAGCCGAGCAAAAACGTTCTCTTCCAACCTGATGACGCTTTATGGCTGACCGATACTGGTTGTTTATCTGTGGTTTCCCTCGCGATATCGCTCACCAAGTCGTCTTCAAGGTGTCCTACCGCAAACGTCAAGCGACCAACCGAAAGCAAAGCGTTACGTGATAATTCCACCCCATCAGCGTCAACCGTAACGCTTTCGTTATTGATCGAAACGTCTTCACAGTCACGCAGTAAAACGCTATCGCCATTGCATACCAATACAAGGTGACTCCCCTTGATGTCTGAATCGGTTAATACAAGATCGGCGGTAAAGTCATCGCTCCCCAAAACCAATGAGTCATTGGGTAAGGTCACCTCTACTCCGGCATGAACACCTGAGAGAATACGAATTTTCCATTGCTGCATTGAGGCTAATTCTCCTCTAATGGTCGAAGGCAATGATTATCTGAGCCATCACACTCTTTGATTTGCACTCGCCATCCTTTTTGTCCCGAAGGCAGCTCGCATTGCGATAGCACAGAAGACTTACCCTGTGACAACAGGTCTTGCTGATAACGCTCCGCTTGTACTTGAGATGAACAACTGTAGAGCGCGAGTGCGGATTTCAGACCTGCACTGTTATTTGAAATATTATTCAAGGCACCGAGCTTAGGCCTTAAGTCATACTCATTACCGATAAGCACGTTGTCACCAATGCCATCGACAACAATTCTCGGCTCAATAATGAACATGCGCACCGTTCTTCTGGTGGTATCAGTGGTACTTCGAAACAAGGCACCAAGGTATGGAATGTCCCCCAATAAAGGGACTTTCCGCAGCTGATGACTCACTTCATCACGGTATACACCACCGATTAACAGGCTTTGTCCTTGCTTAACCGTCGCCAGCGTACTGATCTCTGTCTTGCGAATAGATGGCACATCATCAACACCACCATCTGGAATTTGAGCACCGTCTTCAAGATGCAAACTTAGGTTGATTTCGGGCCTTTCAACAAATCGGTCTCCGACAATACGTGGAACGATGCGCAGTAAAGTACCGTAGGTCACCTCTTCAAGGGCTGCCGTTTCTCTACCGACCAACTTAACGTAGAAAGTGCTGCTGTTGTTCAAGACTGCCTCCACGTTTTCCTGAGTTAGCAAAGTAGGTCGAGACACAACTTGAGCACTGCCTTGAGATTCCAATAAGCGAACTTGAGCCAACAGATAATTTAAGTTGGTCGCATCAAGCAATGATTTGAAAGTCTGCCCGCTGCCTAGCGTTACATCGCCACCATCAACATCACCCGTGGTTTTTATGTCAAGAATGCTGTTGTTGCCTACGTCAAGACCCGCTCGCCAATCCACACCCAATTGACTCAAATCGTTCGCACTGATATCAACAATCGAGAGTGCAACTTCGATTCGTGACTGTGGCTGATCCAACTGAGCGACTAACTTGCGGTACAAGGGCAAGCGCGCTTGTGTATCACGAACTATAATGGCGTTTAATCCAGGCTCAGCCTCTACTGATGCGCCGCCATGCACAGAAACATTCTTCGTCGTGATTGCAGCCGTATTAATATCCGTTTCTTCACCCTCTCTAGTCGCCTTTATCTTAGTTTGAACACCCGACAAGACTCTGCTCAATACTGAAGCTACGCCCGGCACCGTGACCCCTTGATCGCGATAAGTAATTTCTCTATCTGTCGCCGAGGCATATTTCAAAGGAATAATTTCAACAAACAGCTCATCAGTAGAGTTCGACTTTTGAACCAACCGGCTTTCCAGCGCTTCGGCTGTTTGCACAACCAAATCAACGTATCTAGGTGGGCCAGCTAAATAAACCAACCCTTTGTTCTCTGCCGCACGCCAACCATAGCGAGAGTCCCAAATCCCTGTCGATATCAGAGTACTGCGCAGTTCACGGGCCGTCAGAAGTTCAAGCTGTAGCAGTCGTGAACGGGTTTCCGTCGCTTTGTACACATGCAACACCGCGCCATCGAAATACCACATCATGTTGTAGACCTGTGCTAGGTAGTCGAGAAACTCGGCTGGGTCTTCTGGAGTAAATCGGCCACTAACTCGATCATTGACCTTGTCACTGACCGACACAGAAACGCGATAGTTAGCGCCAAAGTTATTCAATAGTTCTTTTAAAGAATCGTTGTCCGCATAGTAACGAAACGGCTGGTCAGGCCAATCCAACTCTGATGCGTGTAAAGGCAATACCGCGAACACACTCAAAGTACATGCAACAGACCAAACTAGTCGGCTTAGTTGTCTTTTTAAAACGGAAAGCATTATGGAATCCAAATACTGTGGCTGACGGTATGATTGACGCGTTGATGCTCTAACACAGCACTTAACTGCTCGACCAAATTCACATGCTGGGAGAGCTGAGTGCACAATACCTCTGTGGTTGCGCTTTCCATTTTCATCTTTCCTTGCACAATCAACTGTTCGTTATCATTAACCGTCAGTGTGCTTCTCGTATCGCGCAGTGTCTTCAAAGAGAGCTGCATACAATGCTTGAGTGCCTGCTCTTTTTGGAAATCGAGGTGCTGTTCAAACTGAAAGGGGAGAACGGTTTCCCACAAGACCCATGATGAATGCTGCCGAATGTTAAGCAGCATCTGGTCGACTTCGATATCGTAGGAACCATTATTTGAGATAATAAAATCCCCACCCCCCAGCGTTACCGCGAGAGATTTCATCATTTGATCTAACATATTTAGCTCTATTTAAATCTGACTGAGGTGGTTACACGCTTGACCGCATTGATTACTCTGAATATCAAAATAATAGTGATCCACATACCCCACGGTATGCATGTCTTGAAACCACTGCCAAATCTTCGCAACCGCATTCAAATCGCTGTAAACATGGTCACAAGCATCCCAAACGTCTTTAAGCTCAGGTGCTTGAACTCGGGCTTCAGCACACCAGCCTTTCCATTCAGAGATAAACTTATCTGATGTTTTGCCGTGCTGAGATAGGCCCTTTAGTTTTTCCAGCGTTGGCTTCCACTCTTCTACGGTAGTTCGGTGGGATTCCACGACCTGATTTTGTTGTTCATTAAGAACATCAAGCTGTTCATACAGCTCACTCTGCTGCCTCTGAATCAGCGATAACTGCTGATCTGCGAAAATTGCACTGTTCTCTTCCGCCGACAGTCTCAACCAATACTCTTTCTGAATACCCAGTTGATTGATAAGTTGTTCAAGTTTAATGGTGTCATGCAGTATCGTCTGATCTGTCTTTCGGTTAACCCATTCATTAATGGCTAAATACATGGAAAGAATCAGCGTTTTGGGGAATGCCAAATTGAAACGGAACCCCAATCGACCATTAATATAATCCAGCCTTTGCTCAAAAGAGCTCAACACATGACTATCACTCAATTGCCCACCCACTTCGAGAAAGAGGCGCATTGCGAATCGGTCTAGAGAGGTACCAAACCTTTGATAGATTTTGACCACTTGGCTAGCACATAGACAATCAACGACATTACGGTCAAGTAAACGTTGCAGCAAAGACAATTGCTCAGAACTCAAAACTCCTTCACTTAGAAGTTGTCGGTGATTGACATTAACAACATTGGACACTTGTGATGATTGGGTTAGCCCCTCATATCTTGTGCCTCTATGCAAGACAGTGACCTTCCTTTGCGCCACAATGTTATTAGGAAAAAGCGAACGGCGTCGCCAATGCAGCTTTTTCATCGGTGTTGTTCTCCGCATCTACTTCGAACAATCCAGAAGGAAGTAGAGGTATTAGTTTGATTCGTTGTTACGCTAATCATTATAGAGTTTGCGCCAGTTAATGCCTTTCAAAATTAGTCAGAAAATTTTAGTCGTCAGACATTTCACTTAGCAATAGGCACTTGTTCTTCCCCAGAACGCACACGGCTTGGTGTCGTTCCAAATCGACGTCGATAACTTTGCGTAAAGTAAGATTGGCTTGAAAAACCCGCTTCCATTGCGACATCGACAATACTCATCTTGCTAGTGAGCAATAACTTATGAGCATGCAGCAAGCGACGCTCACTGATCCACGCTCTAGGAGATACGCCATAATGCTCATTAAAAAGCTCTTTAAACGTCGTTAAGCTCGCACCAAACTCTTGAGCATAATCCGTTAGTTTCCACTCTTTCAGGTAATGGACCTCCATAAAACGACGCAGTCGGTCTGAGGTTTTGTTAGTCAGTTGTGATAATAATGCATATAGGTTTTCTCCTTTATCACCATGAAGCAGTAGGATCAGTATTTCCTCGTACTTTAAGCGCATAATAGTATCAGGATAAGACTGCTCCTCTAACGCCTTAATTCCTGATAACGCTTGATCTACCAATATGTTCAAAGTGAATGGAAACAACCCAGACTGAATGCTCTCAACTTTTGGCAGCGACATAAGTAATTCACTATGCTTTTGCAAAAATTGGCTGACCAGTTCGTTGTCAAATTCAACCATTGATGCCATATAGTGGCCATCTGATGGAGTATATTCGAGCAAGTAATCCCCTTGAGAAAGGTAAACCCCACAACCAGCGGCAACATCGAGCGTACAGTCACCCGTTTGAACTCTCAATTGCCCATTGTGAACGACTACAATATGAGACTGGCGAGAATGAAAAACTTCATCGTATTTTTCATAGTAACAAGTACTATGGACTTTTCGCGATAGCGAGTTGACCCTTTCTGTATTTAGCTGGCCTAACACATCCATTTTCTACCCTTCATAATCCCAATTTCTCTAACAGAGCCAGAGAAATACCAAAGCCTGATTTACAACAACACGAAAAATTACACATGATATGCAATCAGAACGATGTCAATTAAAGAAGCAAGAAAAGAGCATAGGTGCGATAGCACGACCATGCTCCCCTAATAAATTACAAATAGCTCAAAAGCCACCGGTGGTAGCAAAACGTAATCTTGGAGAGAACTCTCGATGTTATTTTTATTTTCTCGAGAGGTTAATAAGCTTTTGCTAAAATTCAACGGTAACTTGCGCTACTCAATTGAACAAAAGTTAAATTATATTAGAAAAAGTTGAAATACTAGTGCTTAGTATAACCACTTATATTATAAGCCCTAAGAAAATGGCGTGTTTTTAAAATCATTTTTATCGAACCGATTTTTCTTAAGGGTGGAATATAAACATAAAATTTACAGTAAGTGCAACTGATATTCATATAAAGAAGGCAGTTTAATTCTATTATTACAATTAAGATTTAGGGTTTAGCCTTCCTTCCTTCGCTTAACTCACCGTTAACTTTTATTAACATTTAAAAATAAAAGTGATTAATTTACTCATTATTGTAGACTTTTAGTTTTAAATTCTGATGGAATCTTCCTCGCGTAAACATATAGCCCTCTTCTTTAATAGCTATGATTTCTCCTTGAGAATGTAACACAGCACGGATCTTCATTTTCCCCTCACCTGCTTGTATCGGCGCTAGAACAAAAGAGTATTGCACAGGTAGCTGAACTCCATGATAAGTTTGCCTTGCAACACTAATGCACTGCTCATCAACCACTTGGCACACATCGACATCAATCAAAGTATTTACAGGAGCAACATACTCATCAAAAGACACCCATCCGTACAATGCTGCCTGAGAGTCGCTTTTGAACATACTTCCTAAATGGCCTGTGTGAGTACAAGCGCTCAAAAGAAATATACTTAGTAATAAAAAAGACGTATTTACCTTCACTGTATGCTCAATCAACTTATCTTTTTAATAAAAATAACAATCTTGATTGTTCTATAAAAATGCATCAAAGATCAATAGGTATTTCTTTTAATTATTATAATCACGAGTCTCAAAAATAAGAATCACAATTAAATACATTGAATTCAGTTTGATAAAAATCTTGATGTTAGTTCCAAATATAAAGTCGTTCATTATACAAACACTAACTATATTAAACTTTGTTATAAGAAACACAGCTAATAATCCCTAGTTCATCAATAAAAACGTTTATATAAAAAAATCCAACTAATATTGATAAACAACGAAACACACTTGCCATAACTTCAAGCTTAAATAAAAAAAAGGATGACTTCTATGTCTGCGCGCCAAATCGTAGATGAGGTTTTACTTAAATTTGCTCATCATATAGGGTTACCGAGATTAGAGTTGATCGAAGACGAGTTGGGGTTAGCTTTTGATGACAACATAAGAGTACATGTAATCTTTCACCCAACAACAGGGACACTTCAATTGGAAGCTGAGATCGTTGATCTACAAATTGTAACCCCTGATCTTTACCGCTCTTTTGTCGCATTTAACTATCACTGGTCTGAACATCAGCTGTTTTTTAGTTTAGATAACCACAGGCACAAGCTATGTTTGAATAGACTGCTTCAAGCAGAGTCACTCGATTATGAGCTGTTTGAAGATTCATTAGCTGAAATACTTACACAAAGTGAATCTTGGGAAGACTTGTTATCGGCCCATGTAACCATGGAAGCTTTGCCATCTAAGTTTCAAAGCTCGGATTTAAGAGTCTAAGTAATCTATGTCCAATAGCATCCAACCAATACCAAATCACTCGTCGATAAATTGGATCGAGAACAGTCGCGAGAATGAGTCAGGAAAAAAGGGAGACTTTCTGGGCAGAACTGTGGTGCTGATAAACCCTAATGAGAGAGAACAAAACCGCACGGGCTCAAAGCTTGAATTAAGCGAGATGCTCTCGACTTTTGCCAATACTGAACTTTCTAACTCGATTTTAAGCTTCGAAAAGAATTTTAGTTCCACTCAAGAGTTGTTGAATAGAAAGGTTCAAGTTATCTCAACTAACAGAGCAACGAGTTAGATACAAAACACCCAACAAGTCACCACATAACAAAAAGCCACACATCCCTTTACTGAAATGTGTGGCCGTTTAGAACTGCTCTATTTCGCTTTTAGTAAGTTAAGACGTTACTCCATTTTCCCTAGTACGTAATCTTCATCACTACTTACTACCGCGCCGTACTTCAGGAAGTTCTTACCTAGAATCATGCTGTATTCAAAGCGTGAACGGTCTTGAAGGTTCACTCTCACCTCTTTTTCTAGGTCGCCTAGCTTCACTTTCATTTCTACGACAGGGCGAATATTCACCTTCTCGCCTTTCTTCGCTTTAATTCGCATCACATCAATAACTGGCTTGGTGAACTCTTGCTTATCTCCTTGGTTATTTTGATAAGTAAAGGTCACCATGTCTTGGCCATCTTTCTTAAATCGCTTGATGTTCACCGCGTTCATAGAGCTCACATCAGCACCTGTGTCTAGCTTGGCAGGGAATGTCATGCCGTGCACTTCGACCACTTCAATGTGCCCCACTTTAAACAGAGGCTCTGCTTTTAGTAGATAGTCAGAGCGCGTGTTTACGTAAACACCCTCTTTCGCCATTTTCTTACCTAGAATGAAATAAGGTTGTTTTTCATCACTGTCCAAAACATCGATGGCAAACTTTTGTGTGCGAACCTTGCCAGAAGCCAAGAACTCACCACTCACTACTGGGCGAGTATCATCTCCCACCTTGAGCTTTTTAATGATTGGTTTTGTGACCTTCTGTTGTTCACCACTCGCGTCAGTTAGGTAAAACTCAACCGATTCATCTTTACCCTTGCCGACAATCTCAAAGCTGTCCACCTTCAATAGAGGCGTGTTTACAGTAAAAGAAGCCACAGCCTTTAGCGAGAACCCATCAAGTGTGATGTCCTCTTCCGGTGAGATAATCATTGGGGAACCCGCTTCAACCACATTGCTAAAACTCGATGAACCTTGTGAGAGCAAATTCTCAGCATTGGTATCAATCATAAAGAATTCGCTGGCGGTATTCGTCCCCACCTTTAACTGAGAAGTACCGCCTGAATGCTCGCTCAAATAAACAAGCACATCTTTAGTGGTACTCTCATCGAGTTGAACTGGTACATACACAAGAGGCCTCTGATTTCCGCTCACACTTAGCATACGAACTAACGGTAATGTCACCTCTTTTTGCTTGCCAGTGTTACCGACGATATCAAACGTGACTTCGCTGTGTTTTTTGTCTACATCAATATTTTTTGCATGTAGGGTGCTGTAGCGGTTCTTTAAAGAGAAGGTCGCGTTCATTGGCATGCCCGAAATAGACACCACCTCTTTACGACCAACCACCGTTGCGTTCTCTTGCTCTTGCAAATAATCATAGCCAGCGAACACCAACGCGTTGTCGGCTAGGAAGGATTTACCGATTAATACAGGTGCAGAGAAATGGCTTCTATCCGTGAGGTTAACGTCTGTTTTTAGTTCTTGATTAGCGATGGTCAGGGACATCTTCACCGTCGGACGAAGCAAAGACTTACTGCTAGTGCGGCTACGTATAACACTGACACGCTCTAAAGGGGCCTCAACCTTTACTTTCTCTCCATTCCGCGGGTTTTGCACCTTAAAAGAAACGATCGCCTGATACTTTGCAAAGTGGCTGCCATCCCAATCACTGTAGTGGAGAGCTCTGTTGCTCCGAGTCTCTTCGACCAATGCCGCCATCAACTCCTCATCTTTGAGGTTCTTGTAGTCGGCATGGAGACTTCTCACATGAATATCTTCAGCATGCATCGAAGTGGTTTCTGCACCGGTGTCGATTTTACCCATGAAAGGGACGTCTTTTAGCCCTTGAACGCCAGAGAAGTACACATTCTCAGTTCGCCCTAAGACCACTTTACCATCAAGTTCGTAACTCGGGTTTTGCGTGGTGTGAGAGGTGTCTGTAGCCAAAGAGTATTGTGACAAAAATAGAGAACTTAAAAGAGTTAGAGTCAAAGGGATCTTTTTCATTAGTTAGTCCGTTGTGATCAGTTCACTAATAATACTGGTGAAAAGGCAAGAAGTTCCCCACCAGCAATGGTTCTCACATAACGTTTACGCTATGACTTTTTCAATGACAAACCGATGACTTTGCGTCGCATTATTTCATCAATTGTTGACTAACAGACACTCAATAACGTTTGGATACTCAGTGTTCTATTGGAGAAATGAATACACAAAAGGCCAACGACGCGCGTTGACCTTAGCGATTAAAAATACCCATGAAGCGAGCTTAACTTGCTAAAACACGAACGGTTCTAGATAAACATAGCACTAAAAAGTCCTGACTGTTTTCTTTGCACAGATAGCACGAGCTTTTTCTGCACCCTCACCTTTATTTTTATTAAAGCATTGGCGGTAAGTTTCGACGTATCGCTCAAATAACACTTTGGCTTCTGGTTTGGGTTGAGAGAGCAGTTGATTGACGAACTTCCTTGATCCCACTTCGAAATGCTGAGTATCAATTGGGGAATTCCAGTCCCCTCCCCAGATCATAAAACCATGATGTGCAAACAACTCGACCACATCTTCCGCCATGCCTCGGCGTTCAATGTTCTTGCGAGCACGAAAACGCGTTCTGTTCACATAGCTAGTCGCCGATTGTGAGGGCTTGACCGTGATGGTTCCGTTACTATCGAACGCTAAGAAAGGGTTTTGAACTGGGTTGATATCGATTGCCACACCGTAAGCATGCTTCGACCAACCTCCTCCACCAGTGATAGGCCGAGCATTAAACGCACTGCTGTTGTTCGCTTCCATCGAGGCGTTATCATCACCGTTGAACTCTCGCATTAGGCGCGCAGAATGCAGTGGGAAGTTACGCTGTTTAAGTTCTAAAAAGAGTTGTTCAACAGAAGGGGCGATAACATCAAACACAATCATATTCCCCTGCTGCGTTTCGCCTTTAAAGTTAATGAAATCAAAGTCCACTTTGGATAGTCGCTCGCAGCCAACAGGTGCTCCGCTACTCAATACCTTGTTCTTTTTCATCATGTCACATTGCCATTGGGACACAGGTGCTACTTGGCCATAACTCGCCGCACTGCTCAAAGTTACCAGCAAACCAACAATTAAACGATTCATATCAAGGCTCAAAAACATTAAGAGTAAAAAGATAGGGAGTGGAAAATAACACACTCAACCTAACAGAGCGCATGCTTCGCTAGTGCACTTTGTTCCAATAAACGATTTCGCGAACTCGACCATTCTGATCCTTATCCGCCTCTCCATCAATCTCAGAAAGTTCTGGCAAGCACGACAATGTTGGAGCGTGATAAGCAATCAACATCAATATAAATGCGTCATAAATGTCATCTATCGCGACATCTTTACGCTTGGTGTTTGAGATAGCTAACTCCGCAGCCTCACACCATTGCGGGGCGATTTGCTGAATAATCGAAAGCCTTTCTTCTTTGCCCTCTTGGGTTCGCTTAGAAAAGGTAAGCGGTTCTCCTTTTAAGGCCGCAAACACCACCTCAGGGTGAGACTCTCTGATCGATAAATGTGGGTGATCATCGATGAGTTTATCTAGTTCTCGGATTTTTGGAACAATACCCCAAGTTTGCTTAGAGAACTTCTTACCAAGCTGCTGCACATTGGCATTGCACGCCGCGATGTAATCGGTTTGGTAAACCGCCTCACGACACGGAACCGGAAACACCGAAGAGCCACGTTTGCTGGTTAGAAAACGCCTTGCTGCTTTGTCGCATAAACGATCTGGAGCCTGCGCATCACTAAAACCAATCGGCATGTCGATAAGCGCCTTTGAACCGATGAGATCACTCACTAACTCATCAAGTGCCTTTACTACTTTGAAAACTGGCGCTTGATTATCAGAGACAATCCAAGCGATCCAACCCGCCTTACAGCCATCAATTCCGATGTATTTCATTTTTACTCTACCATTACTTAAAGGGTTAAATTAGCGGGTATGCGTGACGCTCAATGCCACTCATTGATTAGCAGTCGACTTTTCACACCACGTACCTGCAGACCCATTGCGTCAAACACCTCTTCAAAGTCTCGACATTGTGGGGGAATATTAGGTAAAGAAAGAACCGCTTCAGAAAAGAATTGCTGTTCAAAATGAGCCGAATCACTCCACGCCAATTGCCACCATTTGAGAATACGAGGTTTAGACGCGCGAAGTTTTTCAGCGGTAGGCACCTTGTCATTTTTGCTTAAGTTCTCTTTGCTTGTGGTTGGAAAGAGGTTCCATTTATCGTTATTCGGCCAGTAAGCAAAAGGCAGACAGTGATCAACGTGATACTCATTTTTTAACGATTTTCCACTCCAAACGCTGACAATGTCTGCATGTTCAGATCTAAGTTGCTCAACTCTTTTACGTACGTCACGAGTGTCGTGATTTCGGTCAATCCAGACTAAGCAGTCGTGATAGGTCTGAAGTGATATGTTGCGCTGTCGATTTAACTCAAAACGCTGCATCTCCATCACCCATTGATTCACGACTAGCGGCTCAATCCAAGAGTGATAGATTCTGAAACATTCCCATAAGCTTTCATCCAGTGTGAAGTAACCAAAGCTTGCTAAAAATTCACTGTCGATAACTAGTGATTCTCGACTCTTTCGTCGCTGTTGAGGTGGGAGTATCTCAAACAACTTATTCTCTTTGGTACCTTGATAAATAAAGGTCACTGGACCCGATTTAATGGTGCTGATCGTCTGTGAAAACAACTTCTGCAATGCTTTGGCTTCATCACCAATAAACAGAGTGCCTACCGCTAAATCATCGGCAGTGAGGTGCTTGAGCTTGTTCCAGCCATCGTCCTTTACAAAGCCTAGGCCTTTACTCGTGTTGCTATTTTGCTGAATCCCAACGCCTTCTATATCGATATCAATGAGACGCTTAAATTGCCTAACCCAATACAGAGTAACCAAACCCACTGGTAGAGATATTTTGCCATCGGTTCGATCAATCACAGCACCTGAATGGGCATCTGCGATTCGCAGCAAGGTTCTTAACAGAGCCAATTTGTATGTGGCCGACTTATTGTCATTCACAATAATGTGGCGCACCTTGTTTAAGTCACCCGATCCGTCATCTGGCAAGGTCATCACTACGGTTTGCCACCAAACCTCACTGCGCTTCAAGGTGTCTTGGCTATCATCGACATGACGCACCAACAAAGCACTGTTCTTCGATAAACGCTCAAGCTCTTCAACCGAGACTTCATAGCCCTCTCGGTCGTCATGAAACTCTCCGTGACGTAGCGTAATCACTAATTTACCATTTGGAGCGAGTAAGTTAGATAACTTTCTGAATGCTCGCTCTCGATATGACGGTGCAAGGTGCATCCACACAGCACTTACTAGTATCAGGTCAAAACGCATTCCAAGGTTTTCAGTTCGACTCAAGGATGGGAGTGAATCATCCAACCATGTAACATCTGGCCCAGTATATTCTGAGCCCGGCTCACGTAATGACGCACTGGGTTCTATCGCGATAACTTCCGCACCAGCCTTTTGCATCCATAACGCATCACGGCCACATCCCGCCGCTACATCTAGTACCTTATCGCCCTCTAAAGGCCAATAAGCTTGCCAGCTTTTATGAACAGCTTCAAAAGCAACAGAATGGTACTGCTGGCAAAGTGTGTGGGCATTTTTATCGTAAAAAGGAATCGATGAAGACATATGCGCTATCGGAGTAAGGAGTCTAACTCCATAGTAATAGTGACCTAACAAGATTACTAGCGGCACATATCGGTTCAGCCACTCCCATCCACATTCATCATTAGTCGCTGTTTTATATAAACATATCTCCACCAACTCATTCTAATAACAAGCGCTTAAAATCAAACTCGGTGGAAAAGTGAAACAAACCAGATGCAAGGCGACACCCGAACAGAGATAATTGTTTTACCGGAATGCTCCCAACCTCAACACTCAGCGATAGACGTTCAATGACTCAATACCCCTACATAGACATCCCATTCAACCTACGCCACACCTGTTGGTTTTGTGGTGAGCCTTCTAATCACAGCGTTGAGTTTCCTAAAACCGCTTCGCTTTTTGCCAAGGTTGGTCATGCGCCGATAGCACTGCCAGCGTGTAAAGAATGCGCGAGTGTGAAGTATGCGAAAGACCTGACTTCGATTTGGGCGGTGCGCGACCAGATAAAGCATGCGCTCATTGATAAGTATGCCAAGCACTTAGGAATTGGTGAGAACTGGACAGAGCAAGAGCTAATAGACAGTGAGTTTACGGGCTCGACACTCGGTGGCTTTGGGCGCAGCGCTTGGGAAATGTATCAAATAGCTAAGCAACGAGTTGAGTATCAAGGCTGGTCTTTGTCACTTGATAACATTGCCATTGAGGCCTACGACGAAACCAGTGGCTTTGAGTTTGAAGGCACTCGTTATGCTTCACTCCATTCTTGTATCGATTATTTCACCAAGGCTGCAGGAGTAGACAAAGAACTGCTGTCTGAACTGGTCAATATTGTGTCATCAGAAAGATTTAGCTACGCACTGAGAATTGCAAAGCTGAATAAGAATATCTCAAATACCAAGCGTTTAGCGATCATCGATGAGGTGCTGCTGCAAGAATCTGAGCAACAAGAAATTCTACTGGAACAGGCTAATGCGATGTTTAACCCCAATATTGAAGAAATATCGATTGCAGGCTCAACGGCTCCAGTGTTTGCGATTCAATGGGCACTGGCGAACAAGGTCAAAGATTTAGCGCATTTATGCACGCTTGAAGATGATTATTTTGACTATTTCGAACATCTTGGCGGTCCTGCGACTTTTATGTCTTATAATGGCCTACAACTTTATGTACAAGCCCGTCAAAACCCTGAATGGGTAAACAAGTCTGATCCTAATAAGCAATATTGGCCATCAGAAGCAGGTACCAGTGAACACATGTAAGCTCGGTAACCCCCTCCTAGAGTGCTTGTTAGTCATTGTTTTATATAAAGATCTAAAAAAAGACGTCTCACACAGTTAATTGTTGCATTTCAGTTAAATAGAGTGAAGACTTCAAATACCTGAAACTATTTAATCACTGCACTCTTGTAGTGAGTAAGGAGTCAATTTTGCTTTCTGTTCTTCGTATTATCTTGGCTACGGTGTTTATTATTTTCACCACGTTATTTGCTTTTGTTTACTGCTTGTTTAGCCCCAAGAACCCTAAGCATGTGTACTTTTTTTGTCGTTGGTTCAACCAATTACAGAAGATCCTTGGTGTAAAACTGGTGCAGCGTGGTCTAGAGAATGCACCCACACCAGAAAAGAGCGTGTATATCTCTAACCACCAAAGCGTGTTGGATTTTGTCACCGACCCAGGAATGTTAAGGCCGCGTACCGTTTCTTTGGGTAAGCGTGATTTATTGATAGTGCCTTTCTTTGGCCTACTGTATTGGATCACGGGGAACATTCTGATCAACCGTGAAGACAAGTCGAAAGCGCGCGATACGATCAAACAAGTGGCAGAAGCGATTCATCAACGAGACCTTTCTGTGTGGGTTTACCCAGAGGGAACACGTAGTAAAGGGCGCGGGCTATTGCCGTTCAAAACGGGCGCTTTCCGAATGGCGATTGAGGCGGGTGTACCTATCACCCCGATGTGCACGAGCACCACTCACAACAAAATCGACTTTAACCGACTAAACAACGGCATTGTGATTACCGAAATGCTTGAACCTATTGATGTATCTGGATACAAGCTGAGTGACGCAAGAGAACTGGCGAATCACTGCCATGCGTTAATGGCTGAGAAGATTGCAGAGCTTGATGCTGAAGTCGCTAGATGGGAATCACAACAAAACTCTGAGCTTGATTCCGACCGTTCTTCTGCTCGGTAATTCGCTTCAAAATGATTAAGCTTTAATTAAGCCTCTCCCAAAAACCTTCACGATTACCACTATCGTTATTCATCATTTACTGGGCTGACGTTTGTCTTGAAAAGTGAACGCAGCCTAGTCCAGCTGAGAAATAGCAGTCAACAACGGTCACCTCCACCTATCTTGCCCTGATTGCTTGATTGTTCAGCAATCAAAAAAGTCCTAACCCGACGCACTCATTCGTAACTTTAATGCAACATAAGAACTAACCACACATAGCTTTTGATGTAAGCCAGTCACAGAATTCCCACCCATTTTATTGCGCTTCTTTCAACCCCGACCCAGTAATGATTGACATAAGATATAGAGCAATCACTCTTTCAACACATCTATGAATACAAAGAAAAACATACAGTTGCATCAAAAAAATCAACTCACCCCATCATAAAAAGCGATAAAAATTAACAATTACTGTCAAGAAGTTGCTTTGTATCACAGTAATCTTAACTCACAGATAAATAGTTTAACAATTAAGTTACAAGTGAAGTATTGTGTTGTTCGAAAAACAATCACAAGTAAAACTAACAGGGAAAAAACTCATGCAGTCATTCGTTGATTTTTTGAATGGAATAATCTGGAGCCCAGTGCTTATCTATCTATGTTTAGGCGCAGGCTTGTTCTACTCGGTCATGACTCGATTTGTACAAATCCGTCATTTTTTCGAAATGTGGCGCTTATTATTATCAGGTAAAAGCTCTACTAAAGGTATCTCCTCTTTCCAAGCACTTGCTGTTTCGTTATCTGGCCGTGTAGGTACTGGTAACATTGCAGGTGTTGCTGCAGCTATCGGTTTCGGTGGTCCTGGTGCAGTATTCTGGATGTGGGTTGTAGCCTTCTTTGGTGCTGCGACTGCGTTTGCAGAATCAACGCTAGCGCAAATCTACAAAGAAGAGGACGAGGGTCAGTTCCGTGGTGGCCCGGCTTACTACATCGAGAAAGCGATGGGTCAGAAGTGGTACGCATGGATCTTTGCAATCGCGACGATTTTTGCTTGTGGTATTTTACTCCCAGGTGTCCAGTCAAACAGCATTGGCAATGCGGTAGAAGCTGCATTTGGTTCAGGTGCAATGATAGAAACAGCTGTCGGTACATTCAGCTTCGCTAAAATCTTCACTGGTACCGTTGTCTCAATTATCCTTGGTTTCATCATCTTTGGTGGCGTTAAGCGTATTGCGAACTTCACGCAAATCGTTGTTCCATTCATGGCATTAGCTTACATCATCATCGCCTTCATTATCATCCTACTCAATATTGACCAAGTACCTGTTGTGTTCTCTATGATTGTTGGTGATGCATTCACACCTATGGCTGGCTTCGGCGCTGCGATTGGTTGGGGTGTAAAACGTGGTGTTTACTCAAACGAAGCGGGTCAAGGTACAGGTCCCCACGCCGCAGCAGCAGCAAGTGTTGATCACCCAGCTCAGCAAGGCTTGGTTCAATCATTCTCTATCTATATCGATACACTGCTGGTTTGTTCTGCTACGGCATTCATGATCATCATTACTGGCGCTTACAATGTACATGGCGGGACTGAGGGTGTATTCCTTGTGCAAAACCTTGCTGAAAACGTGAGCGCGAATGGTCCTGTATTTACACAGCTAGCGATTGAAAGTGCACTACCGGGTGTTGGTAAACCATTTATCGCATTTGCTCTATTCTTCTTCGCATTTACAACAATTCTTGCTTACTACTACATTGCAGAAACGAACATTGCTTACCTGCGACGCACCATAAAAATCCCAGGGATGATGTTTGCGCTTAAACTTATCATGATCGCTGCGGTTTTCTACGGCACGGTCAAAGCAGCGAACCTTGCATGGGCAATGGGTGACGTTGGCGTAGGCTTAATGGCGTGGTTAAACATCGTTGGTATTCTGATCATCTTCTTCATCTCTAAGCCTGCGCTTAACGCTTTGGCTGACTACGAGGAGCAACAGAGTAAAGGCGTAACCGAGTACACATTCAACCCTGTAAAACTAGGCATCAAAGGTGCAACTTACTGGGAAGAGAAGTACAAGCGTAAGACGGGTAAGTCGCCAGAATCTGAAGTGGCAGATAGCAAGCCAGTAGAACAGCCTTCAGCGTAAGGCTTTCAATTACAGCTTTTGAACGATAAGTTGCTCTAGATTCTGTTTTTCTTTTGAGCAAATGCAAAAAAGGGTTAGCCATGGCTAACCCTTTTTTTAGGTTCATCGCGGCTTTCCGGGGAAAGCCGCTTTTATCTTCAAGAAGAAGTAGTC
>NZ_JAEFCE010000040.1:0-49654 GCF_016406055.1 Vibrio sp. IB15 | reverse complement strand
AAAGACTCGCTACCCAATTAATCGCAAAGCAGCTCCGCTTAAGTGAACTACATTGTCCAATGTGAGGGCTTTTTTACGTCTAAAAATCGTTGTAAACACACTGGGCGTTGATGTGAGAAAAAGCAGACTAAATCAAAGAGTTTGGTATATTGGCGTTTGATTAATATTTATGTGTAAGGATCGCTACGTGAAACCAGTAAGTCGAGATTGGGACGAGTTCTGTTACCCGTTTATTTATGAAGAAAGCCCTATCTGTGATTTTGAGATTCTGTCGGATGAGCTTTGTTGCCGAGTTGGATTGGTTCTTTCATTGGAATTGGAACCACAAGTTCGCGAGATCCTGCAACGCCTGCAGCCGAACATCTATCATTTGAATGGTTCCGTACGTGGGAAGTTAGCGATTACTGAATCCGAACTGGTCGAGCTTAAGCAAGATTACCACCGCATCCGTGAGCAGTTAGAAGGTGGCTTCAAAGGGTTCGTATTACCTGGTGGGAATCGAATATCGAGTGAGCTTCATTTGTGTCGTTGCCAGGCTAAGAAAGTGGTGCGAGCTTTGGTGAGCATTGAGCATCATGAAAGTAAAAAGTCACCGGATCCGATTCTTTTTAAATACGCTAACTTAGTTGCGAACACACTGTATGCATTGGCGTCTTTCACCAATCATGTCAATGAAGTAGAGGAAGTGGAATTCGTGAGTAAGAGCTATTCTATGCCCAAAAGCTCTACGCAGAAAAAGAGTGGCTAGCGATTAGCTCTATTCTTATTGAGATTTGAAGAAATAAGAGACTTAGAAGCTAAACCATTGAGCATGATGCTGGTTTAGCTTCGTGAAGAGCCCTAAGCAACCGTAGAGGCGTCGTTTAAGACCTTTGCGCCGCGTAGCATGGCTTCGATTAACTCACCCGCATTGAACTTTTCAAGCGCTTCATGGGCACCCACCTGATTCGCACGATCAACACAGATCTCACTCGATAGTGAGGTATGTAAAATACAGTAAGCATGACTCAATGCACTGTCGTTTTGTACTTCAAATGCAAGTTCGTAACCATCCAATCCCGGCATTTCAATGTCACTGACAAGAAGGTCAATCGCTTTGCCCACGCTAGCTTGGCGTCGCATTAGGTCAATCGCATCCAAACCGTTATTACAGATGCTATAAGGAATGTTGATGCTGTCGAGAGCGTCAGATAGCTGCTTACGCGCAATCAAAGAGTCATCCACCAATAAGATGTTTAGTGCCTTGAGGCGCTCCCTTTCTACGTCGGTCAGCATTGGAATATGCGCGTTCTCGTAATCTGGGTAGATCTTAGAGAGCAGTAGTTCGACATCGAGCATTTGCACGATACGATCTTCAAAACGAGTAATGCCCGTCACAAATACATTACGACCGACACTCGCAGGTGGCGATTCAATACTCTTCCAATCACATTCAATGATTTTATCGATTGAGCGAACTAAGAATGCTACGACCGTTCTTAAGCAGTCGGTCACGATGAGTACACAATCATTGTATTCAGCGGGAGTGATCGGGCGAAAGCCAATCGCTGCAGACATATCAATCACTGGAACCGTAAGGTCGCGAATGGTCACGGTGCCAATCACATGGTGGTGAGAGTAGGGAATTTGGGTCATTGGTTGAAAAGGCACGATTTCCCTGACTTTAAGCGTGCCAATCGCAAAACTTTGAGTGAGGGACAATTTGAACATCAACATTCCCTGTGACTGACTCGCTTTACTGATCGGTTTGGCCATAATTGGCTCCTATTTACTACACGCTTAATTTATAAAGAATAATTTAAAGGGAAATAGCAGTCGCGGCAAGTAACTCTACTGTTTTTAGGGGCTTTAAGGCGGTTGTTTTCGGTTATAGAGTGAAGAATGGTGTTTCTTGGGTTAAAATCACGCTAAATACTCGCTGTCGACGAATGCAAGTCGGCAAGCAGACAGCAACAAACTGAGAGTTATTATGGCAAGAACAGCAGCAGCGCTTCATATTTTGGTGAAGCACAAAGAACAAGCAGAAGACATCATCAAGCAGCTAAAAAAGGGCGCTAAATTTCAAACATTAGCGAAGAAGCACTCAACGTGCCCATCGGGCAAAAAGGGCGGCGATTTAGGCGAGTTCCAAAAAGGTCAAATGGTGCCTCAGTTTGATAAGGTTTGTTTTTCTGGCGAGACGCTGGTCCCACATCTTGTTAAAACGAAATTCGGCTGGCACGTGGTTAAGGTTCTTTATAGAACCTAGTATAAGATATGTGTTAGATGGAATAGAAAGGAGCGTATATACGCTCCTTTTTTGTAACTTATCAGTGAATAATGGCTGAGTATTCATCCCAGACGTTATACGATAATTGTTGCTACGCCCTCAACTATCCGCCGTGACTAATCGGCAGGAGGATGAGGGTTTTTAATGAGTAACTCATATAATAAACACCATTCTTGAGGAAATTTAAGCAGCTTTGCCTTTTAGCCTTTGCCTTGATCTAGGGCGTGTTGATCTTTCGAGCTGATTTTTGCAGCGAGTTGCTGGGTATTTATACAAGGCAGAGGCTTGGATGTGTAGTTAGCCTACATGAGAAGCCGATAACGTAGTAGAAATGACCAGCAAACGCTGCCCGAAGGGTTCGAGCTGGGCGCCCCCGCAAAAAGCGTTTTACTCTTTGTTGAGGGAGATTTGCTTAGAATGACTAGGTTACTTCCCCCTCGCCGCTATTAAAACGCTTTTATCTCGAACAAAATTTAACCACGAAAGGTCAACACGCCCTACAAAGCTGTAAACGAGTTTGGTAGGAGAACAACATGGAGAGTTCAGCTATGTTAAGCAACCCAGCGACAGATGTTATTTTGCATGCCTTTGACTGGTGCTACGCTGACGTAATGAAGAACGCCCCACTGATCCAAGAGTTGGGTTATAAATCAGTTTTAGTTTCACCAGCGATGAAGTCGTTACGCGGCCCTCAGGGCGCTGATAGAGCGTCTGGCACTCAATGGTGGCAACGTTATCAGCCACAAGATTATCGTGTGATTGATAATCAGTTGGGTGACACACACGATTTTAAAGCGATGGTAGACACGTTAAAGCAACATGGGCTGCGTACCTATGTGGACGTGGTGTTCAACCACATGGCAAACGAGTCTGACATCCGTAGTGATCTGACCTATCCAAATGAACAAGATATGGCGTCTTACCAAAAAGACCCTGAATACTATGAATCTATCCGTTTGTTTGGTGATCTTTCTGAGTCGTTATTTAATGAAAATGACTTCGTAGAAGCGTTTGGAATCAAAAACTGGAAAGACACATGGGAAGTGCAGAATGGACGTATTACTGGCGGAGCCAGCGATCCGGGCTTACCAACCCTGTTAGACAACGACAATGTGGTTGAACAGCAGCGAGCTTACCTAAAAGCTATGAAAGCGATTGGTGTGAAAGGCTTCCGCATTGATGCTGCAAAGCACGTGACACTGTCACACTTGCGCAAGGTGTGGACGGATGATATCTGCGAAGAAATGCACATCTTTGGTGAGATCATCACCGATGGTGGCGCGACAGAGGAAGAGTACCAACTGTTTCTTGAGCCCTACCTAAAGCACACTCGTTTAGGAGCTTACGATTTCCCACTGTTCAATACTATCTTCAAAGCCTTTGAAGAGCAGGGCAGTTTTAAATCTTTGATTAACCCGTACTGTTTTGGGCAAGCTTTGTCGAACATGAGAGCGATAACCTTTGCAGTAACCCATGACATTCCAAACAACGAGGTGTTTTTGGAGCATGTAATGGATGAAGTGGACGAGCGTTTGGCTCATGCCTTCATTCTTGGTCGAGATGGCGGTGTACCACTGGTTTACAGTGAATTAAGCACAAGTGGTATCCTGGATCAGAATGGTCAGCCTCGTTGGCTCAATGATTGGCAAGCGCCTTACATGAAAAGCATGATTCAATTCCACAATCATGTTCATGGTGAAGCGATGCGTGTGGTTGAAGCAAATGATGACTTAATGGTGTTTGTTCGTGGAGATAAAGGCATTGTTGTGATCAACAAGTCGAAGCGCAGCAAAACTGCTTCGCTGACTTGGACTGGGCCTGTAACGGATTTATTGTCCGGTGATGTGATTGAGTGTGTTGATAACACCGTTACGATCAAGGTTGAGTCTAATCAATGCATGATGTTGATAACCAACTAATCTGAGCCTCATAAAGATCAATAGATCAGGCAGAAGGTGAAAAGACCAAAAGAAAGACCCGCATACTCGAGTGAGTAGCGGGCCTTTTTAATTTGAAGCTAAGAACCTAGTTCCTAGCAGCCAAAAGTAACTACACCGTAAACTTATTCAATAGCTCGTCTTGCTGGCGAACATTGTCGGTTTGTACTTGCATCGCGGTATTCGCTTCTTGAGCAGCAGTCGACACTTGTGTTGAAAGGTCTTTGATCTTAACTGTGTTGTTATTGATCTCTTCCGCTACTAAGCTCTGCTCTTCTGCTGCTGAAGCAATTTGAATGTTCATATCAGAGATACGCTGAATCGCGTCACGGATACGGTCCAGTGAAGAGTTTGCTTGCTGAGCACTTTCAACGGCATCGGTGGCAGTATCTTTACTTTGATTCATCGCGTTAGATACTGAGCTAGCACCGGCTTGTAGCTGTTCAATCATGTTACGGATTTCAGTTGTCGACTCTTGAGTACGCTGCGCTAGAGTTCGAACTTCATCGGCTACGACTGCGAAACCACGACCAGACTCACCCGCACGTGCTGCTTCAATTGCCGCGTTCAGTGCCAGTAGATTGGTTTGGTCAGCAATATCGTTGATAACTTTAAGAATCGTCTCGATGTTAGCTGTTGCTGATTCTAGAACTTGTACTTCAGCGACTGCTTGGTCGATACGCTCAGATAGGTTATCAATCGCTTGAGTGGTTTCACTTACTACAGAAGTACCGTCTAGTGTTGCGTCGTCGGCTTCACGAGCTGCTGCCGCTGCGCCTTGAGCATTGTTGGCTACTTCTGTTGCCGTTACTGCCATTTCGTTCATTGCGGTCGCTAGCTGTTCTAGCTCTTGCAGTTGCGTGTTCATCGCGCTTGCTGATTCTCCTGCACCTTTTACTGTGATTTCAGTACCACGTTTAATCTCCACACCAATCGCTTTCGATTGAATGATTTGATTTTGTAGGTTTTCAGTAAAGGTATTGAAGCCTCTAGCTAGGTCAGAGAACTCTTTATCTGTATTGGTATCTAGACGCTTAGTTAGGTCACCTTGGCCACTAGCCACGTCTTGAATCGCTTGGTTAAGAGCATCGAGTGGACGCATTAGCACACGAATCAGAACCGTGAGTGCAACGATACTAAGAATCACAGCGATCAAAGAATAGATCATTGAGCTGTTTTTCAAGTCTTCGACCGTTTGGTAAGCGATCTCTTCATCAAGGATGGCACCAATGTACCAATCTTCACTTGGGATATGAGTGAAGTTAACTAGGAACATTTTACCGTCGACTTCGATCTCTTGAGAGCCTTCGCGAATGGTTGCTTGTGGCATGTAGCTTGAAAGCTTTTCGCCGTTATTCTCAGCGTTTGGATGGGCAATCGTTGTGCCATCAGCAGTCACAAGGAATAGGTAACCGGCATCGAATAGGTTTACTTGGTTAACCAAGGTTGCCAGGTTTGTAAGCTCCAAATCGTAGAACATACCTGCTGTGAAGCGTCCGTTATCTTTAACTGGTGTACCAACCGAAATAATTACTTTTTTGCTTGATGCGTCCACATAAGGAGCGGTAACAACTAAACTGTTTTGGGATTTAGCATCAATATACCAAGGGCGAATTCGAGGGTCGTAATCCGGACCTGCTTCCCAACCGTCATCATTCTCGATAACGAAACCGTTTGCTTCATAACCAAAACCAACTGCTAGAAAGCTGTTTTTCAGTTTTGGTTTTTCTAGAATAGTTTTAACGTAGATGCGGTCTTGAGGGTTTATCTCGATGACTTCAGTCGTCGATTGCGCCAATGCTTTTTTGGCGTTCATTTCTGATACTACGGTGTTTTTTACACCAGATACCATTTCTTCTAGGCTCGCATTAACGTTGTTTTGTACAGCACTTCTCACAGTGTAAAGTTGTTGTATTGAAAGCAATGATACTGTCACTAGCAGCAAGGCTGATGATGCAGCAACCACCTTATGGCTAAATTTCATTGAATTTTCCCCTTCTCACAGGCTTTGCGAAGACTAAAGTTAATTGTGTTTTTGTATTTATATGTATCGACAGGATGGAAATTTACTTGAATGTAAATTCACAAAATAGACCACAAAAACACAACAATCTAAACAATACAAAATTCACTAAATCACATATTTGTTACTTTTAGTAATTGCTTCAATGAGTTGAAGAATAAGCAAACTGGGTGTTTAAGATGAAATTAAAAATGTATTAATTTTGCACTTATGCGTTTGGTTTTCTATATAAGGTAGGCATTTTAGATAAAAGATATGAACTTAAATGATATGCCATTTTTAAACATAAATGGGTTTGAATTTATAATTTGCCCATATTTTGGACAATAAAAAGCCCCACAAAAGTGAGGCTTTATAATTCGGGTTGCTTACTTAATTATATAAGTAGTATCTAATTTAGAATATTAGATGAGCAACGCCTGCAATAACTGGAAGTGTAATTAATGTACGCAGAATAAAGATAATAAACAGTTCTGCGATATTGACAGGAATCTTACTACCTAGAAGTAGAGCACCAACTTCAGACATGTAAATCAACTGAGTTACCGACATTGCTGCAATTACAAAGCGAGTCATTTCGTTATCGATAGACGCTGCAAGGATCGCTGGGATGAACATGTCTGCAAAACCAACCACGATGGTTTCTGATGCCGCTACCGCTTCAGGGACGCCTAATAGCTCAAGGAACGGAATGAAAGGTAGACCTAAGAATGAGAACACAGAAGTGTACTCTGCAATGACCAACGCCATTGTACCAAGACCCATAACCACAGGTAGTACACCAAATACCATGTCCACTGCGTTACGAACGCCTTCGCTAAATACAGACTTAACTGATTTAACTTGTGATGCTTTGTTTACTGCTAGCTCAAGGCCCCAAGAGAACGTTGAGTGACCTGCAGGGATTGCATCTGCGTCTTTCTCTGGCTTGCTGCCATCGATGAAAGTGTCTTTCTTCATGCTCAAAGGTGGTAGGCGAGGGATGATTACCGCCGCAACGATACCCGCTAGACAGATTGCTGCATAGAAAGGTAAGAACAGGTGCTCTAGCTCTACTTGAGCAATAACCACAAGACTGAACGTGATAGATACCGCTGAAAAAGTCGTACCTACAACCGCAGCTTCACGCTGTGTGTAGAACTTCTTCTCGTACTGTTTGCTTGTCAGCAGGATACCAACGCTGCCGTCACCTAACCAAGAAGCCATACAGTCGATAGCACTACGACCTGGCAGGTTGAAGATAGGGCGCATGACTTTACTTAGTAGTGTGCCGAACAATTCTAATAAACCAAAGTTAAGTAGAAGAGGCAGTAACAGGCCAGCAAAAATGAACACTGAAAATAGTGTAGGTAGCAGGCCTTCTAGCACTAAGCCGCCGGTGTTCTCTTCCCAAATAAACTCAGGACCTACTTGGAAGAACGCCATGAACGCTGCTGCACCGCCAATCAAACGAACCAACAACCACAGGGGAGAAGGGTTGAAAAGACCGTTTAAGAATGAATTCGATGTGATGAATGTAGGCTTGAAAATGGTGCTTAAAACGGAAGCTACAGACATGAAAGCGACGATTGCAGTGATAATTGAGACTAGGTATTCACCGAAAACTGCTTGAATTGACTTGGCTAGGATAGCAACAGGGATAGTGAGATCGCCTTGGTAGCTAATTGGAGCCATGAAAAGGAATAAACCAATCAATGATGGGATTAGGAAAACCCAGAAACTGCCTTTAGATTTCTCTGTTTGAGCAGTATTCGTGTTGTTAGACATGTTATTGTTCTCGAATTTCTACACGTAAAAAAGCCACTTCCTTGGCATTTTTATTCACTAAACGTCCGTGTTTTCTTAATGGATGCAAGATTACCCAGTATTAATATTGCTTGCAATACTATTCATCAAATATCGCTAAATATTCATGCTGGTTATTCTGCTAACCATTAAGAGTTTAGAATAAAGTGTTGCAGATGTTACGTAATTTGAGGATATATTGCCAGTTTTTTATAAATTCACTGGTGTATCAGTTCGATAGGACAGATAGAGCCAGTAGCTAAACGCAATAAAAAAGGCAAAAGAGGCAGGGAAAGCCAGAGCCAAAATCTCAAAACGCTGGAATAAGCAAGCACCCGTTAAGCCGCCAAATAGAAAACCCATGACGATGAACATCAGCAGTTTGGCTTTACGGCGGTCAAAGGGCATACCTTTGAGGCGCGCGCCAATCATGATACCAAGATCCGTGATGATCCCACTCATGTGAGTGGTACGGATAATGGCGCCACTGTAGGTAGTGATCATTGCGTTCTGCAGGCCACATGCCGCGGAAGCAAAGTACTGACCGGATGTGTAGCCTTGTAGCAGTGCCCATAATGCTAAAAATAGTAGGCCACCCTCAATGCACAGAGCAACGCCGTATCGACGACCTAATTTTAGAGCCTGGTTTTCAATGAAAAAACCACTGAAAGCAGCGCCTAGCATAAAGCTCATGATGACGAGTAATAGATGTACTGAAGCAGAGGTTTGAGTGAGCAAGCTACTCCCCAATAAAGAGACCGTACCTGAAATGTGCGAAATAGCTTGGTGTTGAAAGCCAAGTAGTCCGATAGCATTCACGCTGCCAGCAAGGGCTGCTAGTAGGAGAGCCCCGTATTCAACCCAACGTGGTAGCTTAGAAATCATGTTGTTCACCTTGGGTTGAAAAAGAGGGGCAAATTATAACGCTAGCGAAAAGATACGCTAGCGCTGTGGGGCTTGGATATTTGATCTTAGGCAACACTATTGCAGTTAGTTTCTTTGCAAATGTAATCTCAATATTGGGCAGATGAAAGCTACTAATTATAGTGGCTCATTTGATGGTCAAATTTGACCCAACCGTGTTTACGTTCTTCGTAGACAGAAAAGCTCGGTAACGGAAAGTCTTGTTCTTTAAACAATCCAAGCGGGATGATGTAAAAGTCAGCGGCAGCAACGGATTGGAGCAGCATAGTAGTGCCACATTTAGGGCAGAATTGATAAGTAACTTCATTGCCAGTATCGCTTATCCGTGAAAAAGAGGTTACCTCTCCACTCAAGGAAATTTGCTCTGTTAGAAATCGAGCTTGTACACCAAAAACACTGCCGGTTCGTTTTTGACATTCATAGCAGTGGCAGACTGAGGTTCGTTGAGGCTCTCCTCTACACACGAGATTGACCGCACCGCAGCGACATTCGCAACTTCTGATATTTTTATCTTTACTATGATTGATATCCATCCGTACTCCAGTTCTGATTAGCCCTGTATTGATAATTATACTAAAGCCCTTTATGGTCTGCACAACAGGATGAAAACAAAAGAATAAAATTGCTCATGAAAAAGAAAATCTTACCGATTCCCCTGATTTTACTCATTCCCATTGTGATGTTGGTGGTTGTCATCGTAGCTGGGGTTTACCGCTTTAGCTTAAGTGATGAAGAAATCTTGGCGAAGTTCCCTTCTTCTCAGGTCAGTTACGACCCGGTTGTGGAAACTGTGTTTGACTTGAAGACAACTAACCCATGGACAATCAAAGTACCTGAAACGAATGCTTACGCTTTTATTAATGAAGTAGATGAGCCTCAATCGCTGGCTTCTGGACGTTACGATTCAGGCGTGGAGCGCGGAGTGGTAACCGTTGATACTCAAAAGCTATTCGCTGCCAAATTGGGAGAAACTCACTTTTATGTCGCGCCAATGTCGGTGTCTAACCAAGGTAGCGGTGTCTTTTATTATCTAGGCTTGTTCAAGCATGACCAACAGCGCAGTCGTGTGGTGCTGGTGGATCAACTCTTCCTCGGCGATCGTGTTCAGATCCAAACTTTAGAGGTCGCTAAACAGGACGTCACTCAAGCAAAAGGTAAACAAAACGGGGAAGGTTTTATCGGTTTTACTCAGCATTCTGCGGAACAATCTTTTGTAGAAGCCCCATCTGAAAAGGTGTTAATGAGTTTTTCTTTTGATATGCAATCAATTGGTGAGCAATAACGTTTTCGTTAATGTGAGGATCTGTTGTTTATGTGAGCCAAATTACATATTATCTTAGGTAGATGAATGAAATTTAGACACTCATAGCTTTGTGTCTGCTTACTTTACAAATGGAGCTTGCGAATGATTAATAAACGTTTTTTTAAAACGAAAGATGAAGTGGAAGTGACTTTTGAGCTAGAGGCTCAAGAAGCGAATTCTGTATCCATTGTTGCTGATTTTCTTGATTGGAAAGCAACACCAATGAAAAAGTTGGCGAAGGGGAAGGTTTACAAATTCAAAACTCGCCTGCCTAAAGATGGCGAGTTTCAATTCCGCTACCTTGTTGACGACCAGCAATGGGTAAACGATGCTAATGCCGATCGTTACATCCCAAATGAGTTTGGTGAAGACAACTGTTTAGTGTCGACGGTGAGTGCTTAATCGCTCATTTTTGATATTAGTATTTTTACCAAACGTTGGTTGGTAGAGTCGCCGAAGTGCACTAGGCTATTCGCTGGAACCATCAACGAATTCGCTCCGGTTATTAATTAATCGAAACGGAATAACGTAAATCAATATAAAGCAGAAGCTAGCCGTTTCTGCTTTTTTATTTTCAAATTTAGCGGTTAATTTTATTTTAAGATAAGCACGGTTTCAGTCACGGCAACTCAATGACTTAGCGATACTGAGCAAGATTCGCGTCATATTATGACAATGCATTGATGATTTATGCGTTTGAAAAGCATATCCTATGCCTTTATGTCGTAGAAAGACCTGTTTACCGTGTATTCAAAAATATTTTCCTCTCCGTTTGCTGAGCTTTCACCTGTAAAAAAAGTTGCGATTTTAGGACTGCCACTTATTGCAGCAATTGGTGTTGCTTTGCAATCGTCACAATCGAATCTGACCAAAACGGTCGATTTAAATTTACCTGATTCAACTGTGATTGAGTCTATCTTGTCATCTTCTCCTGTTGTGGTTATTGAACCACCAACGTTTGAGTATCAAATTCAAACTGGTGACAACTTAAGTAGCATTTTCACTCAGCTTGGTTTCTCTTACAAATCGATGATGAGTGTGATGGAAACCGACTTAAACTTCCTTGCACTCGACACGCTTCGCCCTGGTAATACGTTACGTTTTTGGCGTGATGAAGCGACTGGCGATCTTTCCAAAATGGAACTTCAATTCAGCGTTGCCGACAAGGTGGTTTATCGTCTGCTTGAAGATGGCTCTTATGAATTTGAAGACATCTCGATTCCTGGTGAGTGGAAGCAAAAACCTTTAGTGGGTGACATTCAAGGCAGCTTCTCTGTTTCGGCAAACAAACTTGGCTTGAATAGCCTTGAGATCGACCACATTGTTACGCTGCTAAAAGATAAACTGAACTTTAGTCGTGATCTGCGTGCTGGCGACCAGTTTGAAGTGCTGCAAAAAGCGCAGTTTGTTGATGGTGTTGCCACAGGTAAGCGCGAGATTGAAGCGATTAAGATCATCAACAAGAACCGTGTTGTGTCTGCGTATCTGCATACCGATGGTCAATACTACGATGCCAATGGCGATAGCTTGCAACGAGCTTTCCAACGTTATCCTGTAAGTAGCAGCTGGCGCCAAAGTTCTCAGTTTAATCCTAAACGTTTACACCCTGTGACTGGCCGAATTTCACCACATAATGGTACTGACTTTGCCACACCGATTGGTACGCCCGTTCAGGCAACGGGTGATGGCAAAGTGATCATGACACGTAAACACCCTTATGCGGGTAACTACGTAGTGATCCAACATGGAAGCACTTATAAAACGCGTTACCTGCACTTGAGCAAGATTCTGGTTCGTAAAGGTCAAACAGTATCTCGTGGCCAACGTATTGGTTTATCAGGTAAAACAGGGCGTGTGACGGGCGCACATCTGCATTACGAATTGATTGAGCGCGGTCGTCCAGTCGATGCGATGAAGGCGAACATTCCAATGGCAGATTCTGTGCCTAAAAAGGAAAAATCAACGTTTGTCGCTGCTCGTGATGAAGCGGATGCCTTGTTACAAAAAGCGTTAGAAGCGCAATCAAGCAAGAGCTAATGAATGACGTTTAGTCGTTATCAATAAGCTTTGAAGAACAAGTTATTGAAGCAGCCGCGATACTTAGCTCAATATTTAATTATTGAGTTCAATATCGCGGCTTTTTTGCGCTCAAGAGTTTGCCCTTCTCTGGAGGTGGAACACCTTTAAGCGAGGGTTTCGGAGTGGGTCACGTAACTAACAATCGCTTCCGGTCTCATTGGTGGCGAATAGAAATACCCTTGAATTTTGTCGCACCCCATTGCGTGCAGCTTTTCTAACTGCTCATGTTTCTCTACTCCTTCAGCTACCAACGATACATCAAGCCGTTGGGCTAATTGGATTATCAACCAAACGACGCTCTCTGAAGTCGAATTCGTGAGTAAGTTTCGAATGAAGGTCGCATCAATTTTAATGCAATCGATAGGGTAGCTGTGTATGTAATTCAGACTGGAATAGCCAGTACCGAAATCGTCTAATGCAATAGTGAAACCTTGCTCTCTAAGATAGTTGAGGGCAGCTTTAGTCTCTTGAGTGTGCGACAGCAGCACGGTTTCGGTTAATTCGATAACAAACTCATCGGCGCGAAAATGATGCTGCTCAATGGTACGAGTAAGGTAAGATATGTAACGCTTGGTATCGGTTAGCTCATGAGCCGAACAGTTTATACCAAGTTTGATTTTGTAGCCTAAGCCTTGTTCTAACGTCTCCTTAGCACGACACACTAGTTCGATGATGCGCTCACCCAGTTCAACAATTAGCCCTGACTCTTCTGCCACTTGGATGAACTCCACAGGTGATATGTCACCATGTTGAGCGGTTTTCCAGCGAGTTAGCATCTCAAAGTATTCCCATCGCGTTTCTTTTTGACCAACAATCGGCTGGGCAACCACGTACATCCCATTTCCGTTGGGTACTAGATTATTTGAAATAGGGTTTTCAAGCTCATTTCGTAGAGCTGCGATCAGTTCTGTTTTTCTTTGGTAACGGAATCTAAGGTGTGTGTCATAGCACTGGATATGCGTATCAGGGCTCTGCTTACATTCTTTTAACGCCAAGCTGGTGTTGAAGATTATCTGTTCGACATCTTTGGTATCTCCTGCAGAGCGAGCCATTCCAATACTGACTTCGAAATCGATTTTGATATCAATGTTCGAGTAGCCTTGTTTTATCTTCGCCAATATCTGCTCACAGACCGCGATAGGGTCGGAATGGTAGGTGATGAAAGCAAATTCGTTGCCTGCGGTGCGGAACGTAAGGTTATTTTCCGGTAAGGTTCTGCGTAAGGTCTCTGCCACATATTGCAGCACTTTGTCACCAACATAGTTGCCGTACACGTCATTAATCGCCTTGAAGCTATTAATGTCGAGCAGAGCAACGGAGAAGGGCGTCACGCTCTGTTGAGTGATGGACTCTAAGGTGTCTGACAAGCAGCTCCGGTTGAGTAAGCTAGTTAAGCTGTCGTGTGATACTTCATAACTGAGTTGATTGACCAGTTGTTCAGAACGGTCGTTAAACCACATCTCTCTAAGTGTATGAATAATGATGTCGGCGAACAGTTGATGATGTTTGATCACTTCTTTTTGCTGAGCCGGGCTAAGTGGTGAGGTAAACGTAGAAAACAGTACCCCCATCACTTCACCGCTTTGAGTTCGTGTCGGGATTGCGATGGAGTTCTGTGAGGTGATCTCTTGTCGAAACGCTGATGTTGGCAGAGACTGAATAACGTATTGAGCAAACGAGCAGTCAGGGTGCCTCTGGTTTACGGCTTGTTGGTAAATCTGACCGTGACGAGCGTTTATCTTGTCGTGCAATACATGGTCTGAATGCGCAATCACGAGAGGAACGATTTGGTCAGGGAAGTATTTCTTCTCAATGATACTGGTGTATTGAGTATCAAACGTTTGGTGTAAGGTGAGCACAGCAGACTCAAGAAGGTCCACACCTTCAAGCTTTAACAAGCGGCCAATGCGCTCTGTATCTATTATGCTGTTCTGTGTATGTTGAGTCATAGTCACCATCCATAGTTAACCAGAATCACCGCGTACAATTGTGATATGCGTCTTGTTTATTATTGACCTCGCTGCATATTTTTTCAAATTTATTTGTGACTAATTTCACAAAATCTGAGAGCTACGCTCCTTATTGAGCCTATCTTTGAGGTGGTCTAAAAACAGTTTGGTTCGCGTATGCGAGTAATCAAGCTTAGGGTAGTAAGCGTAAACCATCACCTCATCTGCTGTGATATTTGGCAATACTGGAACTAATGTCCCTTGTTTCAGATCTTCTTTAATCATCGCTTTGATGGTCAACAACACTCCCATGCCTCTCTTTGCTGCATGGAATAGAGCTTCAGGGTTGGTTGTCGCAAAGTTTCCATTCAATGTGATTCGTTGTCCTTTCGTTAGCGTAACCTCACGAGTAGGACGCTCCCCCCAAATTAGCGAATTGTGTTGTTCCAAATCTTGTTCACAGCTTGGGTAGCCGTGTTTCGCCAAGTAACTCGGAGCGGCATAGAAACCGGCTTTGTGCTCGAACAAAGGTGTCTTTTTAAAGCTTAACGAGTTGAGTTGTTCAAGTTCGCGACTTATCACCAGATCTAAGCCAAGTTCAGGCAATTGTCCCGAGGTTGTGGTGATGAGCTGCACTTTAATATCCGGGTACTTTTCTAGGAAGTCGTCCATATGCTGGACCAAAAATTTAGAGCCAACTGCGATAGTCGCCCCAATTTTTAATAGGCCAGCAGGGGTTTGGTTAACTGAGCGAGTCTCATCAATGATCGACTGCCAGTTATCGAGCTGATCTTTGGCTCGTTGGTAAAAGAGTGCGCCTGCTTCGGTTTGGCTAATCGAGCGAGTCGTCCGTTTTAGCAGCTGAGTCCCGATACGCTCTTCAAGCCAGTTTACTCTTTTACTGATTGCTGAGCTGGTGGTATTGAGCTTGCGGGCAGCACCGTTAAAACTGCCTTCTTCCACCACTTTGACATAACTTTTTACGTTAAGTATCCAATCCATATTCTTTCCCGTTGGGACTTAATCAAATTCCAATTTGGTTAATTATCAATTGTTGGCTCTGAATGTAAACTCATCTTTGAACAAATAACAAACGAAAAGGAAATTTTTTGAGCCAATCGACCTTTAAAAAAACACCATTACTGTTGGCAATGATGATCATTGCTACTGGGCAAGTGGGTGTCAGTATTTACCTGCCATCACTGCCGCTGATTGCTGCTGACTTAAGTGTCACTCAAGTTGATGTACAGCTGCTCGTCACACTATTTTTAGTGGGCTTTGGTTTATCTCAACTATTTTACGGACCGATGTCTGATGCAGTTGGACGAAGACCTATCTTCTTGTTAGGTCAGGGTGTTTATTTGATTGGTACTGTTGTTTGTGTGGTCTTTTCTGACAACATGACAGCACTAGAAGTAGGCCGTTTGTTACAAGGCCTAGGGGCAGGTAGTGCCTCGGTGCTCGGGCGTAGCGTCCTCCGCGATAGTTATGATGGCGCTCAGCTTACTAAAGCGTTGTCTTATATTTCGATTACCGCTTCAATCATGCCGATCATAGCGCCTGTGTTCGGTGGCTGGATATCATTTCACCTTGGCTGGGAAGCGGTGTTCCTGTTTGTTTTGCTCTATCTACTCGCGATATTCACTCTGGGCTACTTTGTTCTTCACGAGACGCTCCCATATAGCAAGAGTCGTTTCCAGGTAAGCCAAGTCGTCAAGAACTACGGAAGTTTGATAACGAATCGACAAGTGTTGAGTAGTGCCAGTTACAACTGGATGAGCTATATGGCAAGTTTGGTGTCGTTATCTTTGTTCCCATTCTTAATGCAGGAGCAATTGGGGCTGACAGCTGCGGAATACGGCTCATTAATGATTGTGCCTTCGGCGGGCTTGCTGATTGGCAGTGTGGCATTGAATATTCTGAATCGTCGCTTTAGTACGCCTCAATTAATGAGCTTTGCAATCTTGATCATTTTGGCGTCTGGGGCTTGGTTGCTGACACATGAATTAACCATCTTTAACTTAGTATGGGCGTTTACTTGGCTGACCATTGCACAGGGCATCTCATTCCCCCTTTCTATTAGTATGTTGTTGGAACCACATAAGAAACAAGCGGGTGCGGTATCTGCATTATCTGGGTCTATTCAAATGTGCTTAGCGGGTTTGTTAGGCGGGTACTTGGTTGAGAGTTGGGTAACGAATCATCTACAACTTGGTGTGTTTTACCTGGTGATCGGCGCGGGTATGGGCTCGGTGTTATGGTCTTCAATACGAATGAAAAAGAAGCTTAGCGATACCGAAGTCGAATACAGTTAGTTTCCTGTGTTGATGTTTGTGTATACGACCTTTAAGACGTTGTATTTGGATAGATGGTTTTCTACAATACCGGCGTCCATTTAATAGGTAATAAAAAATGCAGCAAAATGAATTTGAAGTACTGGTAAAAGCTATCTGCGCACTAGATGGCCTGCCACAGGCACTTGAGCTATTGAAATCCAATGAGGATACTGAAGTCGCTGAGGCTGCCGCATCACTGACTGGCCAATTTGCGCTAGCTGAAGTGGAAGGCGAAAAGCGCATTTACCACGTGACGCTTCAAGAAAATGAACAAGGCGAAGAGCAAGAGTACATCGAGCATGTGATGAACGAAGGCGATGACTTGATCAAATTTGCCGCTTGGTTCTTTGAAACAATGTTCGAACTAAAGCAAAAAGAGACTTATCAAATTGCTGGTAAAACTTACCGACAGCCGAAGCGTAGCTAACAAGTGTAAGTAATGGTTGTAGCTTGAAAAGCCGATGCTATTAAGCGAAACATGTTAAAAAGCAGCCCAAGTGGCTGCTTTTTTGTGAATGTTCCAAGCCACTTCTTGAACCAAAAAAGGTGTTCTGAAATAAAGTTCTCAACTTGCAATAAAGTGTGATTTAGATCTTGTTTTTGGGCATTTTCAGTGTAGAATCCGCGCACAAGAAAGTTGATTATGTGCGGAGATAAGCATGAACTACGAACTAGGCCACGCATACCTTGGTCAAATGGCAGCAAAAAACATGATGCACGAAGCAATGTACGGCAAGTCAAAGCCGAAAAAAGCATCATTCATCAAGCGAATGATGAAGAAAATGGCTAAGTAACCATTTTCCCAAACGGAATTTTAAAAGGCCTTAAACTCGTTGAAGTTTAAGGCCTTTTTCGTATATGCGATAGGTGATTTTATCGCTTTGTTCTACTGTGGATGGACACAAAAAAACATTAATGGGTGACTGAAATTCTTTGAGGAAGATTAGCCTGTTGATTGGTTAGATAGGTCGACGACGTTATTTGGAATGCTGTCTAAACCGTTTTCCTTCATCCAAGCTTCCAAGTTATCAGCCCCGCCGATGTACTTACCATCAAGCCAAATCTGAGGCACGGTTACTGGCGTTTTTTGACCGATGTGTGCTTTCACCTCAGGAATCATTCGATATAGAGCTGCACTGTCTTTAACCACGTCATGGTAGGTATACTCGACACCCGCTTCATCCAACATTTTCTTTGCTTTTACGCAGTATGGGCAGGTCGCTTTACCGTAAACAATATTGCCTTTTAGGCTATCTCGTTTCGTCCACTCTTGGATTACCGATTGTACGAGTACGCCACGGTTAAGCGCTTCACCTTGGCTGACTACCTTACCTTCCACAACTAAGATAGGAGCGTGCCAAGCCCCAAGCTTTAGAGGCTCCCACCAGTGAGACAACCAATCTTTCACTTCTAGTTCGACATCGACATCTGCCAGTTCATTCTCAAAGGTGTCCTTCAGAATGTCTTTGGTAAGGGTACATTCTCCACATGGGATGTTTACTTTAAATGGACCCCAGCTGCCTGCCCAACGGTACAGTGTAATCTTGATTGGTTTCTTCATGGTTACGACCTCGCTTCAAATTCTCTTATCAATATAGAACGGACAGCAGAACTATTTATTTCAAACCTTCTAAATTTTCTTCGTTTTAGCTGGTTTTTTTGTTTCCCAGTGAGTGATGAAGGCGACAGACGCAATAATGATTGCCGCACCTAACCATAGACGACCTGGCGGTACCCAACTGAATACTAGCCACCCAGCCAGCACATTTAGAGGTAATTTTGCATGGTCAAACGGTTGGACAAAGGATGCATCAGCCACTGAGTAGGCTTTTACAATGGCCCATTGTGCGAGGGCGGTTAACACACCAATTACAGCCAGAATACCCCAAATAGTACTGCCACTTGGTGTTTGCCAGTCAGGCACGGCTAACATGATGTTGAACGGTGTAATCAACAGCAGTAGATAAACCACCATGGTTGATGGGCTATCTTGTGATGACAGTTTCTTCACCATCAGCGAGTAGCACGCCCAGAAAAATGCAGCGCCAACAGGTAATAAGGTTGCCCAACTAAAGTCTTCAGCCCATGGCTCTAGAATGATCATTGCACCAATGAAGCCCGCTAATGTTGCTCCCCAGCGTGCAGCACCAACTTTTTCTTTTAAGAACAGTCCCGAGCCTATCGTCGCAAACAACGGAGAGGTCATCAGCAGAGCGATACCTTGCCAAATCGGCACAGGGTAAGCGAGCGCCCATATCCAAAGCTGGATACCAATAACTGACAAAAAGACACGAAACACGTGCAGTTTGAGGTTGTCGGTTTGGAGTGCACGGCGAATGCCTAGTGTTTTCAAGTAAGGAAGAATGGCTAATAAAGCGATGGCGTATTGAATAACGGCAACGGTAGTAGAAGTCAGTCCGAAATGAATGCTAGCAATTTGAGTCAGGCTGTTAATTACGGCAAAGGCTAAGCCTGCGGTAAGCATCCAGCTAGCGCCTTGGATCGGATGGTGTTGTGACATGATGTTTCTAATTATTTGATGTGGTTTGCCTATGATACGGATTTAGCACCACTTAACCAGAAAAAGCATTGATGAAGTTTGTCAGAATATTCGAATATGAAAAAAGGTTGAGCAATTGCCCAACCTTTTTAGTGTCTACCTAAAGTAAATTTAGATTAGAAGTCGTAGCGAACACCTAGGCGAAGCGTATCTTCACCTTCAGTTGTTAGTCCTGTAGTTACGTCTTTCACTTCATCTAAGCCATTGATGTAGTAAGAAAGGTATGTACGGAAGTTGCTGTTTAGTTTGTAGTAACCAACAAGCTCGATACCATCCACAGAGTCGGCTGTAGAACCGTTTGCCGCTTCATTTTCTTGGTATGTGTATACTGCTGCAGCAGAAAACTGCTTAGTGATTTTATATTGTGCTGCGAATTCCATTGCAGTGAAGGACTCAGCGATAGGGCCAACGGCTTTATCGTTTAAGTCACCCGTTGAGTAAGTTGCTGCTAGGTAAAGGTTATCTAATGAATATGCTAGGCCAGCAAGGATTTGGTTTGCGCTTCCTTTACCCGCACCTAGATCCTGACCAGAGTATGCAAGACCAAGGTCTAGACCGATTGGCAATGAATAAACACCAGAGATGCCGTAACCATCAGTGTCTTTTTCACTATTTGCTTGGTAAGTTGCTTCTAACTGAAGGGCATCAAAGCCTCCGCGGTATGCAAATACGCTATCTTCTTTATCTGAAGCTGCATCGATTACTTGCTGAACACCTGAGAACTCAGTGATATCTGTAAAGTCAGATACAATGACTGAAGCCATGTCTTGGCGGCCTACTGAAACTGCTTGTCCATCGAAATCCACACCAGCGTACATGTAACGGTTATCAAACTTGCTATCGCCAGTGCTTTGCTCTGCTTCGTAGAAACCGAATGCAGTAACCGTATCGGTAAGTTCTGTTTTACCGCCAAGGTTTAAACGGAAACGAGTTTTATCTTCCATTGTACCTTCAACTTCAGCACCACCTGAACCAATGAAGTCACCACGGAATTCCGCACGACCACCAATCTTAAGCTCAGTACCGTCAGAGCTGTAAACGGTAGCTGCTAGAGATGAACCTGAAACTAGTGCTGCTACCACTGCAGAAGCTAGAACTGCCTTTTTCATAATCACTTACCTTGTATTTTAAAATCCGTGAGCGAAGTGCTCTCCGTTTCGATATGAAGCTAATTTAGAGCAGCTAAATTAAGCTTTCATTTCTATAAAATTACATTTCAGTGAATAGGGAACTTTTTTAAGTGTTGATTTTATTGCACTTTTGTTTCAACTGGTTGGGTGATTAGTGAATAGTTATCCAAATAGAGTAATTGGAGAGTGGTAACTGGGGCGGTCTCAATCTGAAAGATAAATTGAGGAAGTGGGAAGGGAGAGCAAACGAGTAGCGTCTCTTTGGCTGATTAACTGCTTGTACTGGTTACGATATCCTCTATGATGCAAAAACTGGCAACAGAATAGATTTTGTTCAAAAGCATGGAGAAGTTGGATGAGAACAGAGTACTTAGGCGATGTTTTACAAGGTAGGCAGGTTGTTGGCTCTTTGAATGTTGAGGACTTGCCGATTGGAGAGCATCAGTTTTGGTTTCAAGTCACTAGCGATGGATTAGGACAACCAAAAAATATGCCGGTCTCTGTTTTTAAAGGTAGCCAAGATGGACCTAAGTTGATGATCACCGCTGGTATCCATGGTGATGAACTCAATGGTGTGCTGGCTGCACAGCAAATTATCCGAGACTTAGTGGGGAAAGAGCTAAAAGGAACCGTGACTGTTGTACCAACGGTGAATCTGTCAGGTTTACTAAATCATAGCCGAGACTTTATCTCTTCGGACCCGGGTTCTTGCCCTGCGAACCTTAATCGACTTTTTCCCGGAGACCCACATGGCTTAGCAGCCGAGCGCTTTGTTGCTTCTTTATGGGAGCGCTTACTCAAGCACAATGCTACTTTTGCCGTCGACTTACATACCCAGACTCGTGGTGCGGTATACCCGCTATATGTATTTTCGGATTACAGAATTGATCAATGTTTAGAAATGGCAAGACTGATGCGACCGGACTGCGTGCTCAATGATCCTGGCGATCCCGGCATTCTTGAAACGGTTTGGAATCGAAGTGGAATCCCAAGTATTACGGTCGAAGTAGGGATGGGTAAATTCACTCAGCCCGATATGATTCAAAGAGCTGTAAACGGCGTTTTTAATATGCTCTCTTACTATGACATGTTTGAATCTGATCTAGCATCTGACCTCGTAAACAAGCAACTACCCAGAATGGATTGGGTAGAAGGCAACAACGTGGTGTCGATTCGTGCTGATATTGGTGGATTTGTCCTTCCTCAAGTTGAACTTCTACAAAGTGTAGAAAAGGAAGACTTGTTGGCTGTTCAATATGATGCGTTTGGTAATGAGTGTCGCCGCTATCATGCGCCATCAGCAGGGCGCGTTCTCAGTTACAACGTGGATGCGTTGAGGGAGCCTGGTGCGCTTGTCTGTCGTTTATTGAGTTAAGTTCTATCGAGTTTCACCTTTAAGCACTTGCTCTATCACCGTTGAAACACCTAAAAAAAGACCGAGCCAAGCTCGGTCAAAGGACAGTTGTCGCGAGTTAACACGTCTTCGCACTCTTCGACAGAACTGCTTTTAGGCTAACGAGAATAGATTAAGAATCCATTGCGAGACGGTGACACTTAGACTGTTTTTCTATTGCAAAATGATGACCTTACAGTCATGACTTCAAACCGCAGTGAAAATACTGGTAAACAAAAAACCTACTGTGAACTAAACAAATAGGCTTTTGGTTTTTACTGGGTGGCTTTGCCTTTACTTATTAGCGAGATTAAAACGCTTCATCCACGATCTCTTTCAAGCGATCGTAAGGAACATACCCTGGTAATATTTTCCCATTCATCATCAGTGTTGGTGTGCCTGTTAAACCGAGTGCACTAAACGTTTGGTGGTTGGTTAGCAGTGTTTGACTTTGGTCCGGCGTCATTTCTAATTGTGCTTCTGTTCCTGTTTTCTTCGCGACTGCTTGCAATGATGATTTGGTGTGAATACCACTTTTCGCCATCAGTAATCTGTCGACTTCTGGGAATGCTTCTGGCTTATCCTTCCAAACTTTCATCGCATATAACGCCGCATTGGTATCAAGGCCGCTTACTTGTTGCTGTTTGAACGACAGGTAAACATTGATGATCTTAATATCACTGTCTTCTGAGGCTAGTTGAACCAAGCCTTTTTCTAAACGCTTACAGAATGGGCAGTTGTAATCAGTGAAGTTAATGATCACCGACTTACCATCAGGGTTTCCGGTAATGGGATGAGCATCGTTGTTGTACAGCCAATCATGGCTCTCTGCTTGAGCTTTCTTTGCTTGCGCTTGCCCTGCAACATACTGCTCTAAGCTGGTATGTAACCCTGAAATTGTGGAAGGGTTCTCTTTGAGGAATTGGTTGATCTCCTCAAGTTGCTGTACTTGCTCTTTGTTTAGTTCTGCGAAAGCGCTTGCGCTCATCAATGAGCCTAAAATCAGTGTGCTAATTAGAAGTTTTTTCATGTTATTAATCTCAAATTCTTGTAATGGCGAGCGCCAATTGAGTTGCGCTCGCGCTAATGTTCTTTAGTTGGTTTAAATTGACCTAACGATCTATTTTGCAGATATATTATGCAAAGTAAGTTCTTAGCCAAAGTCCGATTGGAGAAGTAACGCCCGTTGCGATACTGCTTATCTTTCCATCTTTGATGATGACAATACTTGGTGTGACATTGATGCCCCTTGGTTTTGAATGATGCTGTTTAGTTTCATCCCCAATACAGGTAAAACACACGGCATAATATTCAAGATCAAGCCACCAATTAAGGCAAAACCGATCATCGCGATAAAGCCGTTACTGCTCTCTTGATAAGCTATCGGATCTGAGCATACTTGCGCAGTCATCTCCTCGGCAAAGTTCGTGTCCGAGACTGTAACACTTACCGTGCGATCGGTTAGATCGACTTCGCCAATCCAGTTACTCACGTCAAATACCGCAGTCATTGTATTGTCGGTAATATGAACGGTAGGCTGAGAGAAGAAGTCATCGATTACCTCTTCGCCGTCAATCAGTACCATAGGTTTATCCCAGCCATCTTTACTCGTCAGCTGAGTTACCAATTGTTGTTTGCTTTTGTCCCAGTACAGGCCATTCACAGAAGCTCGATTAGCTTCGCGTGGAGACTGACTCATGCCTTGGTTGAACAAGAACATGGCTTGCTCATCAAGTTGTAAAGAGTGAGGATCGATCGGCAGTTCAATGTCGTAGTCGGTTAAGACACAGATATTGGTACAAGACGGAAACGTGAGTGACGCCCTGAATACTGCTTGTTGCGTGTTGTCTTTCAATGTCAGCGTGATCGGAAAACTCACATGATGCTTGTAGCCTAGCGTCATAACATCGAGTTGTTCGTAATACTTAGGAATCGGCCAATGCCATTCCACAGACTTGATGTTGGTTGAACCAGACCAGTCCCAACTCGGCGGTATGCCACCTTCTCCTGGGCTACGCCAATAGGTTTTCCAATCACCGTCGAGCTCAACATCAAGAACGGTTTGAATCTTGGAACCGTCATCCGATTGCTCACCAGTCGACATCATGCGCATTTTTACAGGCGGGTGCTCAGGCACGCTAAGCCAGCCGGTCGTTTGTGCCAGAGCTGTGAATGACGTCATTACCAGTAGAGCCGTGACTATAGTTTTCGCGCATGTACGCATGCAGAATGCCAAAGAATCGACAAACTTAGTTATCAGTGTGTTGTACACAAATGTATCTCCAAAAAATAAATAAAAGGGTGTAATGGCCCGGTTATTTATTCTCTAAATATACAGTGCTTTAAGTGTAAGCGGTGCTTTGTTGGTCGAGCAGAGCGATGATTGTCTCTAGATAATCTCGATATGTGAGGTGGAAGGCTGAATGCTACAGCGATCAGAAGAATAAAAGGGATCAGCCAGCCAGTTTTCGGTGTCGCGAAGGTGAGCAATTGAGAGCTCAGGTCACAGGCACTTGAAGTTGGCGCAGACAGTGATTTAGATGCTTGAGACCCGAATACACTGGAATAAAGCTCAGACATTTTTTCCGACGAAGCCGTAGAGGCTTGTGGATCACTGCTTTCAGTACCAAGGCGTGTTGATTGACTAACAGAGTAGTTGGAAAACGTAACTTTATTTGCAGACAGCGTACTCGCCAGACAAGTTACGATAACCAGTCCGGTAAGGAAAAGCGCCCAAAGCGATTGCTTTTGTTGGCGGTTTTGTTGAGATAAAAAGAATCTAGGTGTGCTTAGCAAATCAATTAGTAATAGAGTCAGTTAGTATCTGGTCTTGGTCTTTAAATTGACGAGTTATCTTTACTCACCGAGTAATCAAACAGCTCGTTTCACGGCGGCTAGCTTAGATAACTTTGCTTCGTGCTACAAGTCATAAAACTGTCAAAGCCCAAAGATTTATCATCACCAAACCTAGACGTTAAGGCACCGCGATTAGAGTTAAGTTCATAAGAATCTGATCTTTTTTTAATATTTCTTTTTACGGTGCCGCTAACAAACGTTTGCGATGATTTCGGGTACAAAAAAGCCCAATCATTCACTTGGGAGCTGAGTGGGCTTGTTAAATTTTTATCTGTGGCTGAAGAAGCCTAGTATTCCAACTTCCTGCTAGCCGTTTTAGTTACTACGACGTGGGCCGTTACGCACTAGGTCTTTGCCGTTTTCAAAGACTTCGTCAGTAATCCAACGAGCAAGTAGAACCTGGTGGCTGCTATTGAATACAGCAACAAAGTGACGACCGTCAGAGTTATTGGTCGCCATACCAACGCCTTCAACACCTTCTAGGCCTAAACCGCCAGATTCTACTGAAATTAGGAATTGTTCTAGTTCTTCAAGCGTTTTAATTACATCAAGTTCGTTGTTCATTTTTTCATTCTCTTGCTGTAACCAATACCGGGTAATAAGGCGTGTTAAAGCATGCGCCTAAAGCCGATCTCAGTCGTTATTCTTTGTTGGATGCGTACTCTACAGATCATGGAGAGCGATTGGAACTCTCAAATATTAGATACGGGCTGATATTTTGCGAAGTTTTAACACAACATACGTTTAAATGCTTGTTATCCATCTTCTTTTTACTACTATTTATAGGGTCAATTTAGACAGTAATAGGAATTAATATGATGAAGGTTTGGCGTTGTCTATTGTTAATGTTGACGTTTGTCGCATTCGGAAGTTTCGCGCAAAGTGTCGATAAGATAGCACAAGTACAAGATCAGCTTATGCTCGATCTGGCAACATTAGAAACGGCGCATGATGCTGAGAAACCCTTTCTTGAAGATATTTTGAGACGCAAGAACCAAGGGCTACGTGAGGAGATATTTACACAACTCTCTTCAGACAAGAAAGAAGGGCTAGATGCCGTTCTGGCTCAGCAGGTAGAACTTTTACAGAAATTACTGACATTGAACGAAGATAAAATCGTTTCAATGAGTAAAGAAAATCGTTCGGCTGAAGGCGATGTTAAGAAGCGTCTTGAATTACGTATTCAGAAACGAACCGGGATGATGGACACCTACTACCAGCAGCTTGCGAAAACATTAGCATGGTCAAAAGAGCGTGGCGTCGATGTTACTGCATCGGAAGATACGCTGAAAAAGGCGTTAGTGTCTCGTTCTAAATACCTAACGAATGCGATTCTCTACACAGATACGCAGCGACAAGATTTAGAAGCACGCTTGTCGTTTGTTAATGAAGAAGAGAAAGCGACTATCAAGAAGGAGCTTGAGCGCTTCAGTGAGCGTACGAGCGTGATGGTTGCTAGCTTAGAAGAGACAATTTCTCTGATGGAGCCGTTTGGTGTCGACGTAACCTCATACAAGCGAGTGTTGTTGGCGACAACGGGAGACATTAACGCTGATGTGCTAGACGTTGATGTTGCATTGGAGCTTTTAGATGGCTGGCTTCGTTCATTTAGTGCGTGGGCGTTTGAGAATACGCCATCATTCATTGTTAAGCTGGCTTTGTTTTTAGGTATTTTGTATGTAACTCGTCTACTGTCGAACGTTGCGCGCAAAACCGTTCGTAAGAGTGTGTCGCATTCTAAAATGGACTTCAGTGTATTGATGCAGGATTTCTTTGTGTCAATTGCATCGAAAGCCGTCGTGTTTATCGGTTTGCTTATCGCGCTGTCGCAAATCGGGATAGAGCTAGCACCATTGCTAACCGGTTTCGGTGTCGCTGGTGTAATCATTGGTTTCGCATTGCAAGATACGCTATCTAACTTTGCTTCTGGTTTGATGATCTTGATCTACCGCCCATACGATGTGGGCGACATGGTGAAAGTGGCGGGTGTTCAAGGTACAGTAAAAGACATGAGCCTTGTATCAACCACAGTACAGACTATCGATAACCAGCGCTTGGTGATTCCAAATAATAAAATTTGGGGGGATGTGATCAACAACATTACAGCAGAGCGTGTTCGACGTGTCGATATGGTATTTGGCATTGGTTATTCTGATGATATTGATAAGGCGAAAGCCGTATTAAATGAAATAATTGTTGCGCATCCTCTCGTGCTAAAAAAACCAGAGCACATGATCAAACTGCACACCTTGAACACATCTTCTGTAGATTTCGTAGTAAGGCCGTGGGTTAAGACCGACGATTACTGGGATGTATATTGGGATGTGACGGAAACCGTGAAGAAACGCTTCGACGAAGAAGGCATCACTATTCCGTTCCCTCAACGTGATGTGCATATATACGACCACGAAGAGAGCTAATCGCTCATTGATTAACGTGGTAATTAAATGGACGCTGAATAGGCGTCCATTTTTTGTTGGTGTATCTTATTTTCATTCTTTTATCTCGCTTCACCCAACTGAGAATTACGTTATCATGGGGCTGGCTCAGTCTGGATAGTTGAAATCGAATGGATGATTCACAGCAAAACCCTAACACAAAAAAAACAACAGTAAGAAAAGCGCGACGAATCGAAAGCGTCATGAACTCTGCGATGTGGCATTTAACTCAGAGGGATATGACTGAAAGCGAGTTGACTGCGAAACTGAAAGTGAAAACGGACAATCAAGATTGGATCGACGAAACCTTGAGGAACCTGAAAGGTTATGGTTATCTAAAGTCTGATCAGGATTTTGCAGAGCAATTTGTCGAGCAAGCTTTCTTTGGCGAATTTGGATCGCGATACATCATTGAAAAGTTGAAGAAGAAAGGGCTAACCGACTCGGTCATTTCGGATGCGATTCATAAGGTATCTGCTGATAAAAACATCGATGAACAAATGATATTGATCGATCGAATCAATCATTACTATTCAGGCTTTACCATGAGCCGTGAAAAGCTTGTAGCGACACTGCAAAAACGTGGCTTCAGCTATCAACAAGTCAAAATCGCGATCGATCAGCATCCGCGAGCTCATGAGCTTAAGAGTAATATTCAGATCAAGGCCGAGAAAGCTGATTTGGAGAAAGAAGTGTTGAAATACGCACGAAAAGGGAAGGGTTTGACTGCCATTCAGCAAGAGCTGAAACAACGACAAATCGATACCAGCGAGCTATCTGCGTTAATCGATCGATTAATCAACGAAGAGCAGCTGGACTTCTACTCATCTTGTTTAGAACAGCTGCAGAAAAAGTCTTACGATCTTAACGACCACAAAGAGCGCTCTAAGGCTTATGCCATGCTAAGTCGTAAAGGTTTTTCATCTGATGAGATAAAGTTCGCGTTAAGTGAAGGCAACGAGTAACTGATGAGTAGCGGAACCAAGATAAACAAATCTATCGAGTCGCGTCTCTATTTTCAGTAATACCTAAGCCGTTACGCAAAGCAAATTGAACCAGTTCATTGTGATTATTCAGGTTCATTAATCCAAGCATTCGGTACTTATGTGATTCGATGGTACGTGGGCTTAAGTGCAATTTATCGGCACACTCCTTGGCAGTGTACCCTTGAGCGATAAGTGATAGCACCTTGGTTTGCTTCTTCGATAACAACAACAGCTTATCACTATCGTCTTCCCACAAGTTCTCACTTTGATTCAACGTTCTAGCTAATGTTGAATGCTGCCAATAACAAAGCCACATCTCACACACAAGCTTCAGACGCTTAATGTCTTCTAAGCCCAATGTGGTTTTATTGTCGTGGAAGTTAGTGAAAGAGAGTGCGCCCCAACGTTGGTTAAACAGTTGCAAAGGGATAATACAGTGCCACTTGCCACCTTGTTTATATATTCGGCGTAGCACATCGTTTTGAATTTTAGCGAGCTGTTCTTCTGAAAACTCTAAGTAAGTTTCTTGCGTTTTGAGGAGCTTCAAATACTCGAGATGGTTGCAGCCTAAAAAGTCTTGTTTATCGATAGGTGGAATATGTGACTTAGATACCGAGATTGTTTTCCCATCTTCGAGCAGAACCATAGAGTTTGGGTACAGGGTTAATCTGTCAATATCAAACCAGTCTAGAACGTCAAAGCTTGCAGTGGACCAAGTTGCAGTAAAATCTTTTGGATCACTATTGATCAAAGTTTCAGACTGATTCATCAACAATTGCTCAAAGCTCGGCTAGAGACGTTCACATTTTATCCTTATCAAAAGTTAGGTTATTCATTCACGCGGTGAAGATATTCGTTAAAACGCTCGAGAGCAAGTGAACATTAAAAGATCGTTAAGGTGTTCTTAGCTCGATTTTTTTAGAACACATTATTCTATGTATTTTAGCGAAAAGCAGTAAATTTGCTGCATTAATTGAACGCTGTTTTTAAGAGAATCGGACGTTTTAAACCATTGAGAAAGTTGTGACAGCGTTAAGAACATTTCTGACCGTATCCCTATCAATATTGCCTTTTCACAGTGCTGTAGCATCTCCAATGTTCGTCTATGCACAATCTCCCATTCACTCGAATGTGCTCTCTACACAGCTTCGTTCTGCTGAACCAAATAGGACTGGTACGATAGAGTTTAAGTCCTCTTATACGCAGGCCAGTATATGGGCACATACACAAGCTTATTCCTTAGATTATTATCAAAATCAGTCGAATATTGCTGTTCAATGGCAAGCGTCTCCGATTTGGAAAACTGAACTCGATTATCGTGTTGTCACAGCAAAAGATAACGGTTTAGATAGTTTTGTTATGGGATTTCATGATCTGTTTGGTGTTGGACAGAATGGCCGTGATGAGGTTGCAGAAGACCAGTTCACTATCGATTTTCATAATGCCGGTGTTCATGTGTCAGATTTCGAAGGTGACGACCTAACCAATGCAGTTACTTTCTACAATGAGTTACTACTGTATTCTCGAGGGCCGATGTCACTGTCGGCTGGTGGTTCACTGTTTTACAACAATGTTAGAAGTGGGCAGTTTGCGAGAACCAGTTTCGAGCAGGGTGTCCAACTCAACTACAGCTATATCACTCCAAGGCACAGTTTCTTTTCTACCATTGGCCTTGTGCATCGAAACAGCGATGGTCACTTAGTTAGTGATGAGAGGCTAGCACTTGAAAACGTGAGTGCTAGCTGGGCTGTTGGGTATGAATATCGATGGAATCAGCGCCATAGCTTGGTCCTTGAATCGCTCAACTACCAAGGCTGGTCGACCAATGATCCAGATTTCCCGGAGCCATCAAATGAGGTGGTTGTGGGGTATCGCTATCGTTTGTACCGCCTTGCTTTAGAAGCCTTGATGATTGAGAACATTCGTAACATGGATAACAGTACTGATATCGGTTTCACGCTTGGCTTACGTTTCTCAATATAAAAGCGATATCAACATATCATTATTTAATTAAATTCATCTTGGCTATAAAATTTCAGTAATTTTACGGTATATCAATAACTGTAATTTTTGAACAATAGCGCCACTCCAAAAGGCCGGACTAACAAGGCCGAATCAATATATAGGTAGTGGTAATCATGAAAAAAACATTAGTAGCACTTGCGATTGCAAGCATTTCAACTTCAGCGTTTGCTGTAAGCACAAGCAGCCAAAATAGCCAGAATGAAGAGATGTTTGCTTTTGATTCTATGCACAAAGATCAATTCTCAGTAGCAGGTTCTTTCGGTGTTGGTGGTTACTACGACACAGGCTCAAAAGCATTTTACGATGACTGGGCGACTGGTCTAACACTGGCGGTAAGCTACCGTAACAACCGTTTTGTTGGTTACTTCGAAACTGACATGATGCTGAACTACACAACTGACAATAACGTTGCAGCGAACGACGCAGCAACATCTGGTTGGGTGAATGGCATTGATACAGGCCCAGCGACAGACGTTGATAAAGCGTGGTTAGGTTTCGACACTGGTTACGGTATCGCTTCATTCGGTTGGGAAAACGATACGGCACTAGATAAAGTTGACGGAGCTGGTGATAACACTTACGAGTTTGGTGCTTCTGCTGGCGACGCTTCTGATGCATTCAACGTCGTTAAGTTCCAAGGCGCAACTAACGGTATTGCTTACGCAATCTCTTACTTTGAGACTGGTGATGACCATAACGACGCAGATAAAGGCGTTAACGGTTACATCGGTATCGAGCAAGAAGTATTTAGCGTATACGCGGGTTACGAAGCTCGTGACGATGAGAAAGATTACGAAGTATACACAGTAACTGGCAGCATGAAGTTAGGTTCAATGAAGCTAGGTCTTAACTCTTGGATCGATCAAAACGATGAGATGAAGAATACAGGTTTCTACTTCTCTTGCGGTTACACATTGTCTGATGACCTAACGATTGCAGCCGGTTACGCTTTCAATACCAACGAAGAAGATAACCTATCAGATGTAGATTCTTCGTACATCAACGTTGCAGCTATGTACCGTATTGCTGATAACGCAGACATGGGTATTGATATTAAACAAGATATCGAAGGTGCACGCTCAATTGGTAACACGCAATACGACGAAGAAACACACGTATTCGCAGCTGCTTACTACTACTTCTAAGAGTAGTGTCGAGGCTTAGGCGCGCTTGAGAGCCTAAGACTTTAAAACTCGAATATTGAGACTGAACGTCATGGTGTAATTACTGCCCGGTCTTTGCACCATATTCTCTTCTTTGCGCAGCTTAAGCATCCACTGTTCGACATGTGGTATGCCACTCAAGCGTTACGAGTGGATTATTATCTGGAGAAACAAAATGGTTAAGAGCATATCTGGCAAGGGTGTCATTTATGGCAATGAGACTCTGTTTACGTGCAAACCTAATCGAAATGGATTGTTCGAATTGGCACGTAAACATGGAAGAGCTGCTGGTACTCGTCCACAAGACTCACAAAACAAAGTCTACGCAGAATCTTTAGATGAAGCATGGGACTTACTGAAAACTGAAAAGTTTTATATTGTTTTGACTGGACAAGTATATGGCATTCATAGAAAGTCTTCGAGAAGCGTTGAATCGGTTGATATTGAATTTGATACCGAAACACGCTCGGCGTGCGCTACGGCGTAATGCCAATATTGAAAAGAAAAAGGACGATTAATATCGTCCTTTTTTACTTTTATCGTTTAATCCACGAGTGATAGTGAACGTTGGTTATCGTCCGTATTTTTCAATAATAAAACGCTCAAAATCATCACACATTTGTTCATTCGACTCTTCATTATTCGCTAATTCAGTTGCGCCGTCGACGATCGATATTTTCGCATTTAAATCTGCGACTTGTGCACGTTCACGAGAAGCCAGTTGTTTGATCTTTTTCTCTTCAATTGCCCATGCTTGATCAGGTGTTAAGTTGCACTCGTCAGCAAGGTATTTGGCATTGAAGCCCTCACCAGTCAGACTCTCTATTGTTCCATTGTGATTTACGCTATTGCCTTTATACCAATAGTGCTTAGCCAATAAAGGGCCGATCTCAGGGTTGTCTGTTAAGTAACCGAACTTGTCAGTGAAGTAAGCTCGCGTTTGATACACCGCCATGTGAGCCAGCAGGTAACCTTGGTATGCGCAAGAGGCTTCGTCTGATAACAGGTGCGGGATCGCCATTAATGGACGTGGGCTGCAATCCAAACCGAGTATGCTTTTTTCGCTACGACGAGCGAGTTCTGTGATCTTCTCAGGCGTAAGATCTTCATCAGCCATCTCATACAGCGCTCGTTCAAAGTAAGGCACCACAAGAATACTGCGCTCTTGGTAGGCTCTGAATGGCTGCTTGCTATTAATCATTGCTTTGATGAGCTCATCAGGCACTGGTTGGCCATCTGAATCGACCGCATACTGTTTTAGCCAATCGGCGTCATTCAACAAGCTGTCACAGAACATGGATTGCGTTTCCGCGTAAGCCATTGAGGTCGGTGCAAACTCTTGAGAGAAGCACGGCGCGTTCATTTTCACGTTAGCAAAGTGGGCTGCATGCCCACCTTCGTGAAACAGTGTGTTGATCCCATCATAGCCACTGCCGACTTGATCGGGCTTAGCATTACTCGTGAAGTTGACTTGAGCTGGCACCCAAGTGTCTTGGTCATAGAAAGAAGGAATAGGCCCGTGACAGAAACCATTAGGGTATTTACCTTTGCGATCTAGCAAATCTAACTTCAAGGTGGCTTGAGAGTATTCGATATTCAGGCGGCCAAAAGACTCAATCCAGCGTCTCAATGACTTTGAGAAAGGGACGTAAGGGTCGAGGTCATTCATCACGTCACCGGCAAAAGAGTAGGTGAAGTTATGGCCTTCGAGGGCGCTTTGATCCTTTTGTGCAGCTAAGTTGGTGAGACTTTTTTGGTGACTATCTCGGGTACGTGCCTCAAAGTCGTCCAAAATCGTAAACAGTTGCTCTGTGGTCATCTGCTCAGTTTTTACGACGGAATAATCGAAAAATGTTTTGAACCCCAGAGACTGGGCAAACTTATTACGTTTTTTGATAAGTTCAATAAAGCCGTTCACGAGGAGCCATTGTTCTAAACCTAGCAAGGCTTGGTGTGCTGAATGTCTAACTTGCTCACTACTGTTACTTCTCACAGCTGAACCTAGGACAGGAAGCGAGCCTTCTGTTTCTTGTCCCACTTCATTTACGTAAGTCATCACGTGGTTTTGCTTTTTCTCAAACAGTTCAGCTTCAAACTTGATGAGGTCTGCTTTTAGCGCTTGAGAATTCTGCGATTCAATAGCATGCGATTTGAACGTGGCTAACCAACCATTGAGCCCGGTTAAGGTGCTCTCTTTTTCTTGAAGGTCTTGAATTTGGTCAATGGTACTTAGTTGGGCTTCGATAGCCTTTATCTGCTCAGCAGAGCTTAGAAATTCGGTCCACTGAGTTTGAGCGAGGGTTGAGCCATCATGATCGTCACTGATGCCCATGTAAGTATCCCAAAAGAAGTCTTCTTTCGTTTTGTGAGTAGTAAGATACTTGTGATTCAGTTGGTTGAGATAGTTCGTTGCCGTCATGACATTCCTTGAAAATTAATCATTAATTTCAGTAATATAACACATCTATTAAGTGGTATTTGTGATGTCTGATTGAAGGTTTGCCGATTAGTGTTTGTTCAGCCTAGTCTTGCTTTTTAGCTTAAATCATAGTCTCAACAGGTTGTAGGTTGATTGGTTACGTATAATGAGTCACGTCTAGTGATTTGAATAAGCAACATTAATGAAAAGTCTTTCTGCCCTCACCATACTATTAGCTCTCAATATATTGTCTTTCTCTGTATACGCGAGTGAAAGCTGGTGGCTGCGAACCGTGTTTAATACGAGTCCCTCTCAGCCTAGTTCCCAGCACTATATTAACGACATAGATTTAATGGATTGTGGCGAAATCGAAGGCACTCATTTGTGCAGTGACCTAACGCAGTATTACGATCTTGATGTGTATGTAGAGTTAGACTTAAGAGAATCAAGTGTTGAAGCCGTTCGTTTCACCCTGCCATATTCCAAATTAAGTTATACCAAACTTCAAGCTTACCTACGCCAAGATGGTTTTGCGCTCAGTTCAATTCGTATTGGGGAAGATGAGTTCGATGTTGTGAGCCAACTTGAGCAGGCAGAAAGGGAAGGAGTAAGTGCTGACATCGTGGACAAGCGGTTGATCGAGTTTATGAATGGTTCGCACAACTCTTTGGAGCAAATAAGCCGGTGGAATGTCCCTAATGTTGAATCACCTTGGGTTGAGCTCATCAATGACGGTGCGAGTCTGACCGTGGAACTTAATCGCTTTTAATCACTCAAATTTATAGAAAGTGTTATTTTTCATTCGAGTAAACCACCTTTTTCGTAGAACGCCTGAGAGCCAGACAGCAAGCTATTATTGATTTGAGTGTTGGTTTTTCTGTTGCTCTCACAGTTTTAGCAAGCGTTTACCTTTGCCATTTGTTAAACGTTGAGCCCTCGGTAAAACGAGCATAGGATACGCTCAGTATTGATAAAGGAGACAACCCATGGTTGCAAAAGTAACGATAGCGCCACAAGGCCCAGAAGTATCTGAGCTGGTGCAAGGATACTGGCGTACAGCAGAGTGGGGCATGACCCCGAAACAACGTCTAGCTTTCCTTAAGCAACACATAGATCTTGGTATCACAACGGTGGATCATGCAGACATCTATGGTAACTACCAATGTGAAAAGTTGTTTGGTGAGGCACTCGCACTAGAGCCAGGCCTTCGTGACGAGATTCAAATTGTCACCAAGTGCGATATCAACCTGTGTGGTGACCACACTCCTGAGCGTAAGATCAATCACTACGACACCAGCGCACAGCATATCTACCAATCAGTAAATAACTCATTAGAGCGTCTAGGCGTTCACGATATCGATGTGCTGCTGATTCACCGTCCTGATGTATTGATGGATGCTGATGAAGTGGCGGAAGCGTTCGCTGAGCTGCACAAAGTCGGTAAAGTTAAACACTTTGGTGTTTCTAATTTTTCGCCACGACAGTTCGAGCTACTGCAATCTCGACTAGGCAAACCTTTGGTGACTAACCAAGTTGAAATCAACCCATTGAATTTCGACGTTGCCCATGATGGCACGCTTGATCAGCTGCAAATGAACCGCACTCGTCCAATGGCGTGGTCTTGCCTAGGTGGCGGTAGCATCTTCAGTGGTGATTCTGCACAAGCGGTTCGCGTTCGTGAAGAGCTTGAGGCGATTCGTTTAGAAGTGGGTGCTGATAGCATTGATCAAGTCATCTACGCGTGGGTACGTCGTTTACCGTCTAATCCTATTGCGATTATTGGCTCTGGTAAGATTGAACGCGTTAAGACAGCTGTTGATACACTGAAAATTGAACTGACTCGCGAGCAATGGTATCGCGTGTGGGTGGCTTCTAAAGGTCACGGTGTGCCATAGAAAGTAATTCATATAGAAGCGAAAGCCAGCTAAGAAAGCTGGCTTTTTTGTGTTCGCATAACCTATTTCTTCAAAACTGTGATTAAGGTGGAATAATTTTCAAAAACACTCATAATGCACTCTGTTTTTCACCAGTTGGATAATTCCATTGAGCACTTCAAAATTCTCTTCAATCGCCCTTAAACCTGAGCTTCTGCATACGTTGGATTCTCTTGGTTATACTGAAATGACGCCGATCCAAGCGTTAAGTCTTCCTACTATCCTAAATGGCAAGGACGTTATCGGTCAGGGTAAAACGGGTTCAGGTAAAACAGCTGCTTTTGGTTTAGGCGTGCTACAAAACCTGCGCGTTAAGCGTTTCCGTGTTCAGTCTTTAGTGTTATGTCCGACTCGTGAACTGGCAGACCAAGTAGCAAAAGAGATTCGCACTCTTGCTCGTGGCATTCACAATATTAAAGTGCTGACACTGTGTGGTGGTATGCCAATGGGGCCACAAATTGGCTCACTAGAGCATGGCGCACACATCTTAGTCGGTACTCCTGGTCGTATTCTTGATCACTTGGAGAAAGGCCGCATTGACCTATCTGAGCTGAACACGCTTGTGTTAGATGAAGCGGATCGCATGCTAGAGATGGGCTTTCAAGACGCGTTGGATGCAGTTATCGATGCAGCACCAAAAGATCGTCAGACTCTTCTGTTTAGTGCAACCTTCCCTAAACAAATTAAATCAGTTGCTGACCGCATCATGCGTAACCCAGAAATGGTGAAAGTTGAATCGACGCACGATCACTCGAGCATTCAGCAGCACTTCTACAAGCTTGAAGGTTCTGAGGCTCGTGACGATGCTCTAGAGTTGTTGTTACTTCATCATCAACCAGAATCAGCGGTTGTGTTCTGTAACACGAAGAAAGAAGTACAGAACGTGACTGACGAACTAAGCCACCGCGGCTTTAGCGTTATCGAGCTGCATGGTGATATGGAGCAGCGTGAACGTGACCAAGCTTTGGTCCAGTTCTCAAACAAAACCATCTCGATTCTAGTGGCGACAGATGTTGCGGCTCGTGGTCTAGATGTTGATAACCTAGATGCAGTATTCAACTTCGAGTTATCTCGCGACCCTGAAGTTCACGTACACCGAATTGGTCGTACAGGTCGTGCTGGTAGCAAAGGCGTCGCTATTAGTTTCTTTAGCGAAAAAGAGATGTACCGTGTTGCTCAAATTGATGAGTACATGGACATGCCGATTGAGCCATCTGAGTTACCGGCAAAACCAATTGCTAAGCCTTACTACTCAAACATGGTAACCATCCAGATTGATGGTGGTAAGAAAGCTAAACTTCGTGCGGGTGATATTCTTGGTGCATTGACTGGTCAAGGTGGTATCGATGGTAAATCAGTAGGTAAGATCAACTTGTTTGCAATGCGTGCTTACGTTGCTGTAGAACGCTCTGTCGCTAAAAAAGCACTGAACAAGATCGAATCAGGTAAAATGAAGGGTCGTCAATTCCGCGCCCGAATTCTGAAGTAATTCGAGATTCTAGCCCTTTACTGTCACGTTAAGCGCGGTGCAGTAAAGGGTCTTTCAAAATGGGTTGGTCTATTGACCCATTATATAAAACGATTAACTAGCTCTCTATTCATCAGGTCTTATCGAATAAAGGTCATTAAGATGTTTCCCTTCGTTAAGATACCAAGTCATCGCTTCTTGTCGGTTGCTTGCTAATATTGTGATGGTGGTTACTTTCCCATCGTCAAAATAGCAAAGCTCGTATTCCAACGCGCTGGTATTCTCTGGAATAGCGGCCATAGCGTGCCTCCCAAATACTGATCATTCCATACTCATTCAACCTAAACAAAATATTGACTGTTTGTACTCGGTTGCGAGTAATAAAAGCTGAATCTCATCACTACTATTAATATATTTTATTTTAATCATTTGCCGAAATTACTTATTTGGCAAGGCTAAGTCTCAAATTATCTCAAAGTTTTACGAGAACTTGCTTTTATAGCTAATGTTATAAGGTCAAGATTAAATCTATCAGTTCGCTTGTGTTTGCTGATGAGTAATAGGCTGTGAGAGGGTGTAATGAGAAAATGGCGTTGGTTACTTCTATTGGGTTGTTTCCTATTTGTCGGGTGCGGAACTAAATTCGCATATAACAATATCAGCTGGTTTGCGGTGAGCTATATAGAAGGCTTTGTTTCGTTATCCAATAGCCAAGAGTCTGAGTTAGAAGCGCGCTTAGATTCATTGCAAGCATGGCATAAAGAAACTCAGCTACCACTTTATATTGAACAGATAGAAGTGCTGCAAAGTATTAATCGTTCAGAGTTGAGCCCCGCTTTTATTGTTGAACAAAGTGAGCAAATAAAAAATCACATTCGAACCATCGTTAATAAATTCTCTCCTGACATTTACGCGTTAAGTATGCAACTTAACCCTAAACAAGATAGCGAATTCTTAAAGAACTTTAGAAAAAAGCAGCAAGAGTTTTACGAAGAGAGATTGTCTTTGAATGATGATGATTCTAGAGAGCGATATCGCGAGCGAATAGAGGAAAGACTTGAGCGATGGTTAGGATCGGTATCAAAAGAACAACAACAGATCATTGTGGCTTGGTCTCAAGAGTGGATAAATACCAATAATAGCTGGCGAGAGTATCAAAATAATACTTATCAAGATCTCACTCTACTGATGGAAAAGAAGAGTGACTTGCACATCTCTCAGCCGATTATTATGAAGTTGCTTTTGAACAATGAGTCTTATTACCCTGACGGTTTGGAATCTCAACTTAACAAGAATATGCAGATATCCGCCAAGTTTTTAGTGGATATCGCAGCGGTAAGTAGTGATAAGCAATGGTCTTATTTCATGAATGAATTAGAGAGCCTTGCGTCAACATTGATTACCTTGCAAGAGTAGGGCGCAAGTAAGCCTTGCCAATAAAAGAAAAGGCTACTCTAGAAATATAGAGCAGCCTTTACTTATTCTAATTATTGCGAATGCACTTAACCTCGGTTGCTCATCAGGAGCTTTGGAATTGCACCTTTGGCTGTCTTCGATATTTTCTGCATCAACTGGAAGCTAGGTTGATATATACCGTGGTCACTCTGCAGCTCATCAATCATTAATAACCATAGTCTTGCTGTCATTTCTGAATCGGCTAACGCTCTGTGGAAAGTACCATCGTTGTCGATACTCTTGAAACGCACAAGGTCACCTAACTTATGAGTTGGTGCGTCTTGGATAAGGCGGCGAGCGATCAGCATTGAGCATGCAAATTGTCCATTGTAATCACGACCAATATTATCTAACTCTGCATCAAGAAAGCGCTTATCAAATGAGGCATTATGAGCGACTAGTTGGCTGTCTTGAATGAAGTCTGCAAATTCATCCATCACTTCTCCGCAGCTTGCAGCACTGCTTAACATACGATTAGTGATTCCGGTATAGCCTTCAATGAACCCGCTCACGCGAAATCCCGGGTTCATCAGTTGTTGAAAGGTGTCGACCACTTCGCCGTTAACGAGTTTTACGGCACCAATTTCTATCGCTCGATCGCCCATATTTGGGGACAAGCCAGTGGTTTCGAAATCGAGAACGATAACGGAGTCTGTGGAGTGTGGAGCCATGGTGTTTCCTAATAACTGTTTATCTGTATCGCTTTATATAAGCGTTGGTATTGCCTTCGGTGTAGCCAGCTTATTGTGGGTTATCACTGATAGTGAGCTCAGTGTAACCTGTCGAATCATCATACTCTCTGCTGAAGGTCAAGGTATCGTAGCGATGAAGAATCAATTCAGCGGTGGTTGCGATGATGGTTCCTTCAAGTAAATGACCACCAATCACATCGCCATTCTCATCAGCTAGCGAAATGTGAACGTGCTGGTGGTTCGGCGTTAGTGTTGCCATGACAGACACAATTTCGAACGGTGCTTGAATTAACTTTGTGTGGTTTGCGTTTGCCAAGCGAATATTGAGTTGGGAAACGCAGCCCACACAAGATGCAATAGAGCCCGCTGCGACGTTATGTTTGGTCACTAGCTTTTGTAGCTCAAGCTTTAAGTCTTGGCCTCGGGTTAATCGTGTTGCAATTGGGGTGATCATTGCCTTCCCTCTAACTCTCACTGGTTTACAGAACAAAACGAAGCCTTAGTTGGCTTCGTTTTGTCATAATTTGGCAATACGCTGTGGCTTGAAATCAAGCTCGGTTAATTACTTGCCTTCTTTTTCTTGCTGTTCTCTTTTCTTCTTAGGAACAAAGTTCAGCACCGAAATAGGCACTTCTTTACGTGGTTCGAAACCTTCAACCACGCGGCGTTCAATCAAGTGACCAAGGCGCTTTTCAATAATGCATAGGTTCTTGAAGTTGTCTTTTGATAAGAAAGAGATCGCTTCACCTGTTGCATCAGCACGGCCTGTACGACCAATACGGTGAACGTAGTCGTCTGCTGGGAAAGGCATATCGTAGTTAACAACACGTGGTAGGTTATCGATATCAATACCACGTGCAGCAACGCCCGTTGCCACTAGGAACTTAAGGTGACCTTTCTTAAAGTCCGCTAAGATCTTTTCACGAATCGCTTGGCTACGTCCACTGTGGAACGCTTCAGCTTGAATGCCACGTTTCTCAAGTTGAGCAACCAATTTTGCTGCACCATGCTTGGTTTCGATGAAGATAAGCGCTTGATCCCAGTTACCTTCAGTAATCATGTGGCTCAGTAGTGCCGATTTACGGTCTTTATCTACTGTTACTAGCCATTGCTCAATGTTCGCTTTCGAAGCGTCTGTCTTGGCAATTGAAATCTCTTCAGCATCACTGATAGCACTCTTCGCTAGTGCACGAACCGGTGTAGAAAGCGTTGCTGAGAACAGCAGGTTTTGCACATCTTGCGGTAAGCGAGCGATGATCTTGTTGATGTCTTCGATGAAGCCCATGTCTAGCATACGGTCTGCTTCATCCAGTACTAACACTTCAACCTCATCAAAGTGAACCGCGCGCTGTCCGTACATATCGATCAAACGTCCCGGTGTTGCCACAAGAATATCAACACCTTCAATCAGACGATCTTTTTGATGTTGGTAAGAGACGCCACCGTACATCGCTAGTGACGTTAAGTTTAAGAACTTTGCGTACTTCTTGATGTTTTGCTCAACCTGAACCGCCAATTCACGCGTAGGTGTAAGGATCACCGCACGGATGCGTTTCTTACGTTGCGTTTCACCTTTGCTTAGCATTTCTAAGATAGGGAGAACAAAGCTCGCAGTTTTACCTGTACCCGTTTGTGCTGCCGCAATAAGGTTCTTACCAGAAAGTACAATCGGAATTGCTTTTTCTTGAATAGAGGTTGGCTTTTCGTAGCCTTGTTTTACAACGGCTTTAACAATAGGTGAGCTTAATCCAAGCTTGGAAAATGGCATAAGTTTCTCGGTATGATTTGGCTAAATAGCGATGGAAAGGTTCAACAATCTTATACAAGGATAAGATTAATGGCGGCATTCTACCATGTTGCTTGTGTATCGCTAGTATCAAACGCTTTTAGCTCTATCAGTGTTAAGTAAATGGTAACTAATCAGCAGTGGAATTCTCTCGGTCACTTTACATTACCTTAACTGAGCATATGTGCTAAACCAAAGCCTATTGTTAGTTCACAAGTAAAAGTTATGTTATTCATTTGTCTAGAAATAGCCTTGCTCAAAGTGATTCATACCTTATAATCCGGGCATATTACAGTCATAAGAAACTATTATTTTAGCTAGGATACTTTTATGGATATCAGTCATTTAGATACTCCTTCATTGATCGCGGATCTTAACGCAATGAGTATTAATATTCAGTTGATGCAGGAACGCATTAACGATTTAGGATTAGTTCTTCGTCCTCATACCAAAGCACACAAAATTCCTGCTGTTGCACAAATGCAAATAGACGCGGGAGCGCAGGGTATTTGTGTGGCCAAATTAGGCGAAGCGGAAGTGATGGCACAAGGTGGTATAAAGGATATTCTCATAACCACGCCTATTGCGGGGCAAAAGAAGATTCAGCGTTTAATCACTCTACATCAAGGTCATCCTGACGCCCGTTTTATTCAGGTGATTGACGATCATTATCATGTTGTAGAAATCGCCAAAGCCGCATCAGCGGCAAATATTTGTATTGAGCTGATGATAGAGGTTGAATGCGGTCAGCAGCGATGTGGTGTTCAGGTTGGTGACGATTTAGTGGAGCTTATCCAAGCGATTCAAATTACGGATGGCGTTAGCTATGCCGGAGTCCAAGCTTATAGCGGACACTTACAACATGTTAAGGGGTACTGTTCGCGAAATGAGCAGGCGAGATCTGTTGTGGTGCCTTTGTTTGATTTCATTAGATCTACTTTAGAGCCTAAAGGTATGGCTCCTCAGATAATTAGCGGAGGAGGAACTGGGACATACACTGCCTATCAAGGATTGGGGTACAGTGAAATCCAAGCCGGTTCGTATCTTTTTATGGATGCGGCTTATCTTGCAATTGGAGACGAAACCAATACAACCAAAAATCAGCAATTTTCTCCAGCCCTCAAAGTGCTAAGCACCGTGATTAGTCAGCCAACGCCTTCGCGTACCGTGATTGATGCAGGGATGAAATGTCTTTCTATTGATCTTGGCATGCCTATTGTTGAAGGTCGTGAAGGAGTAAGGTATCAAACTGGCGGGGATGAACACGGTATCCTTCATCATGAAGAAGGTTGCGAGATTTTTGAACTTGGACAGCAAGTTATTCTGTTGCCAAGCCACTGTGATACGACATTGAATAATTTCGATACTTTGTATGCCGTACAAGATGGAAAAGTGGTCTCCCAGTGGACAATAAAAGGGCGTGGCCGCTCAGATTAACATGTCTTAATAATCGTTTGGAACGTCTGAACAGCAACCTAAAAAGCAGTTTGTATAATGAAAACTCTATTATTTTACTTAGTACTTACTGCTATTTTTATGAAATGGTTTAATTTGATTTTCAGAAAGAGTTATAAATAAGTATTAATATGAAACGAAACTTTTGCTACTTACCTACAACATAATTACACCTTAAACTGATACTACTATCACCTTCTTTTTTTATGGAGTAATAGTTGGTGACATAATTTTATTTAACTGTTAGTGTTTTATTTTTCGTGCTTTTGAGCATGTTGGCAACCCTCCTTTATCTACATAATCCTCCTATATTTATTATCTTATCTTGCCAATCTTATACGTTGTAGTGATTTAGCATGAAGTGTTTAAAATTTATGGGAAATTAGCCTTGTATTATAGCCCTCTTTTTTATCTGGTTTCTATGATCAGGCTTTTTGGGTAGTTATAATTTTTGATGCACATTAATAACAAGTATTAATAAGTGTTGGAAAGTGAATAAAGAGTTTTAAATGTTTTTATAGCTTTATGGAGAATTATGAAATTACTAATAGCAATTACCACACTTTTCTTATCAACCTTCGCTCATTCATCAGTTTATTTTGGTCCCCCCGATGGGGAAAACATTATTGATATAGAGAGTAAAGACGGTTATTTATTTAAGGTAGAAAGTGGAATATATGTACAAGCACATTCGGAGGAGTTCGTTCTCGGAATTGCTACTTTATTTGAAAACTTGAAGCAGACTCGCACGGGGAGAGCCATTATCAACCAAACCTCTCACTATGCCCCGATTGCGCTGCCAAGCAAAGAACGTGCTTTAGCGTTCCATACCGAAGGTCTAGTTGATGGTACAATAGAAAAGATTCACGTTGTAATAAGGCCCCCTAGGGGCGGAAAGCAGTTTGTCACAGAACCTCTAATCGCCTCCCCTGAATTTGTGAATTATCAATCAAATGGGCTTGGTGTTCCTGCAGTAATCTATTTTGACATCGATAATGCAGTTTTAATCCCAGGTGACTCAACTATTATTGAACCTTCTATAGCACTCGGGCATGAACTTATACATGCTCGTGATTATTTAACTGGCGGCTTACCAACGGGTACGCAACGAATTCGTCATCGTGCACCTGTCGCTGGTACAACTCATAATGGAGAAGAGTTTACAGAGGGAGAGGTGGTTGAATTTAGCTTAATGAAACGTGAGATAGAGGCGACAGGACTCTCCTACCAAAAAGGGAGTACAAAGTTAAAAACACTCACTACTTCACGTCATTCGTCTATCGAAAGAAGAGAAAGCGTGATGAATGTTTGGGAAGAAGCATTAAAGAATAAATCGGTATCTAAGGCTGATTACGCTCGCGTTAAAACTAATATTCAACGTTTGAAATCTGAAGTGCCAGTATCCGAATATCATTTATCTAAAGAGTTTGGAAATGAAGCTCGTGACATGTATTGGCCGGGTTCTATGATTGATTACTCATCAACTCCGACCGATATAACGTTAAAAAGCGTAAAACAAACTACCTCTGGAGTATTGAGCTCAACATCACTCAGTACGACAAAAGTAAGTGAGGCACTCCATAGTAACCCTCAATCTCTTTTACTAATAAGCACAAGCTTAATTGAACGAAAAAATGGCTTCCCAAAACTCGATAAAGTGTTGCGTACCGCCCTTGAATTAGCCATCAAGGCGGATCGTAAAGTTATTCTTCTCGAAGGTGATAATTTTTCATCGTTAACAGAGGTTGAAAAGCGCCTAACAGTAGCAACGATTGAAAAGGCCGCGGATAGTATTAAAAAAGGCAATACCCCATCTTCTGTCATTCAAATAAACGCAGATGAAATTAGTAATGAGGGCAGAGATTTGTTAACTCAATCGGAACAAGTGGTCCTGATTTCGACCAATGACGATATTTCCGCGTTGACGATGTCCGAAAGTATTGCTGGTAGCTCTCAAAAACTATTAGTCAATCGGATCGTGAGATCTGACCAACCCAATCCAAGTGTGATATACGCGAATCGTTTGCGCTGGTCTAAGCTCGCAGAAAAAGACAATGTAACGCTAGTGGCAAACTCTAGATTACCTAAGTCAAAGAAGTGTTGGAGCCTATAATGAAGGTCAAAAATTTAATATTGTTCATTGGTCTTTGCGTAAGCTTGAATGCCAATGCATTGGAAACTTGTAATCTTGGAGCTGAAACACTTGAAGAAGAGCACGAGTGGCTGGCTCGGTTGGACTATGAATTTGAGAGTGAACTGACTGATGTTAAAGAAATTGCAGCATTGGATAAAATTCCAAGTCTAGTGCTTCCTATAAGCGACGAAGGTATGTTTGCTGAACATTGGGCTGGAGTTACAGATGTAATAGATAGTAAAAATAGTCAGCCCAACAGTGCAAAAAGAATTGCCCAACTGGAGCGTGTGTCTGAGCGCCAAGCTCTTTGGCAACTAGCTAAAAATGGAGGTAGGGCTTTTTCAAGCGTGTTAGATATTGTTTTTTTCGCACCTTGGGTTGAAGATTTAACGAGAACAATGTGGGATGACTCTGCAAGCGAATTACACCGACTGAGTGTTACTGCTGAGCCTATCCCTTTTGTCGGTTTTGCTATTGGGTACTATGATTACCTGTCTACATTGGACAACCCAGAAAAACGGCTTAATCAATGGCTGGAAAATGGGCACTACAGCTATGGACAAGAAACCGTGCTCCAAAGGCTAAACACCGCGTCTGCAGAATCCATTGAGCATCAACATGAACAATTAAAGCAGCATATTATCGAGTTGACTAAGAGACTTGCTTCTATTCAATTACTTCACTATGACGCAACGTATAGTGCAAAAGTATTAGAGTTGCAGGAGGTCATCAATAAAATGTTTTCTGCAATTGATATCGAATACGCCAGCACAATGTTGGATTTGTATAACCGTCCACCGCACGTGATTCAGAAATTTGGTGAGCAAGCTTGTATCAACCAAAAGTTAGAGGTTCGGGAGGAACTTAATAATTTGGGTGTTGTATCTAGTGGAGCTATTAACAATTTGAGGGCATGTAGCTATCGAATGTTAATGGGAAATGTCGGGCAACTTTATGGTATCGGAAAATATCCACATATCGACAAAGTCCGTGGCGATATCCTCGCTTATAAACAAAATATTATAGAGAATGCAGTGAGCCATATTATTGAATGGCGAGAAAAGATATTCGAAATTCAGCGCAATAGTATTGACACTCTAGTGCGTGACACTTTAAACAGCGGAAGTATTCGAAGTTATCGACTGTATTTGTATCAAAGTGCGCGGCGAATTGCGATTGATAACTTTTCTTTGTCGATTATACAGCGACGTGCTACCGAAGAGGAGCAGCGAACAGGGCGATTTCTTGTTGGGGAAGGAGAGCTGATCTGCGGAGTGTACTCTTGCCAAGTTTATCAAGGCAGAGAAGTCTTTTTTGATGAAGACTCTGATCCACTTTTACAAAAGCTGTCTGAGCCCTTGGACAACATCGATTTGAGCAGTTACATCAACGAGCGTGTTAGGCGTGGATGGACAAACGTTGAGCTTGATGAGCCTTATATAAATCTTTGGCAACAGTGGCAAAATAGAGAAGATGTAAGTCTGTCAGCTTTGCCTTATAAAGGTAACCCTTCATTGGGAGTGATTAAAAAAGACATGCCAGAGTTGTTTGAGATTTTAGAGAAGATCCCAAGTCACTTATCAGCGGAACAGGCTAAACCTTTTTTGTTTCAATTGATAAGAAATAGGATGTTTAAAGAAGATATCCAAACCGCTTGGACGAAACTTGGCGATTTTATATTTCGATTTCAATATGAACAGCGTCAACATCAATCGCTCAACTTCCTACCTTTGCAGTGGCAGCAAGCCATTTGGCCTTCTCAGCCTCAAGGTGTGTTGTTTAGTGCATTTTTAGACAAAACATACATGTACTACTCTCGTCAGCCTTGGGCTCAATCCTTACCGTATTCGGATGAGAAAAATGCTACCTCTAACTGGACGCTATATCAGGGAGAGGCACATCGCTACTATTTGACCCAGTCGGTGCCCGAGGATGTCTATCTCGGAGACCAATATTGGATAGAGGTAAATGAACAACTCAGTCACGTTTTATCATTGCCCGAAATTCGCTGGCGGCCGTTTGAGCAGATGATTCTTATGGATATATGGTCTCAGGTTACAGAGATTGAATCTTTGGTAGAGGTGTCGAACCGCCTGTAGCGTTTACCCAGTGCTGACAACGCAGAAATACCGACCGTGAGAGGTCGGTATTGTTATTGAAAACTTAATTCCTTTTGCTCTTGTACCTTTAGTGATGCTTTATAACGGTATTAGGGACCAAGTCTAGATTATGACGTGGGTATTTAGAATGTAGCTATTCGTTACCTAATCTAAATCGCCTCATAGCTGCTTATCGAAAGCATAATGGCTGCGACGACTATTAGTGAGATTTGCTTTATTTGGTGCGTCAGCATCCAATCATCCCCCCTCCTTAGGTACACTAATGCCACTTGTCGGTTTTTTCACAATCTCAGAGTGGAAATTCTAGAGTGCAATGATGACGAAGCCTTATGCCTTATCAGCACTAAAAGAAGGCAGGGTAGGTTTTGCTATTGTATTAGACAGTGAGGATTTAGGTTTTATATTAATTAAAGGGGGAAGTGAACCACTGATAAAAGAGTGGTTTGGCTGTTTATACTCTAAATTAACAATTCAACACACTGCAGTGCAGTTGACAGCAATACTTTTCCTAATTGGGCAAGTTTAAGCATTCCCCTCATAGCAGAGCTGGCTTTTCTGACAAACATTCGTATGAAAACGAAATCTGGAGTGCAGTTCCCTCAAGTAAGGGGGGCTTGTAGAGATACATAAAACCGCGTATACCATTGACAATGGTATGCGCGGTTTGACACTCCAAATAAGCTCTGTAAGCTAACAATGTATAACGTGTTTGGGCATAAGCCTTACAGTTAGGCTTTCATCTGGAGAGTTATTTAATAAGCTCTATCTTCTCTGCTTGATTCTGCTCTACCATAGACAGTGCAAGTGCTTCTGCAACCTTAATACCGTCGATACCAGCAGACAGGATACCACCTGCGTAACCTGCACCTTCACCAGCAGGGTAGAAGCCCTTCAGGTTGATGCTTTGGAAGTCTTTTCCACGCTTGATACATACCGGAGAAGACGTACGAGTCTCAACACCTGTTAGTAGGCCATCTGGAGTAGAGAAGCCTTTGATCTTCTTCTCGAACGCAGGGATTGCTTCACGAATCGCTTCGATTGCAAAGTCAGGCAGCGCTTTTGAAATATCTGTTAGGTGGATACCCGGTGTGAATGATGGTTGTACATCACCCAGAGCACTTGGATCACGACCTTTCAGGAAGTCGCCAATTTTCTGTGCTGGAGCATCGTAGTTCTCACCACCTAGTACAAACGCGCCACTTTCTAGTTCACGTTGTAAACGGATACCCGCTAGCGCGTCACCTGGGTAATCGCGTTCTGGATCGATACCAACAACGATTGCGCTGTTTGCGTTACGTTCTGCACGAGAGTATTGGCTCATGCCGTTCGTTACAACTCGGCCTTCTTCAGAGGTTGCAGCAACCACCGTACCACCAGGACACATACAGAAGCTGTATACAGTGCGGCCATTCTTACAGTGGTGAACCAGTTTGTAGTCTGCTGCACCTAGAATTGGGTTGCCCGCGTTCTTACCGAAACGAGCTTCATCAATCATTGACTGTTTGTGTTCGATACGGAAACCAACAGAGAAAGGCTTCGCTTCCATGTAAACACCACGGTCATGCAGCATTTCAAATGTGTCACGAGCACTGTGACCAACAGCCAATACAACGTTGCGAGATTTGATCTCTTCACCGTTAGAAAGTGTTAGACCAGTGATTTGGCCATCTTCCATGTGAAGGTCATCTACACGAGTGCTGAAGCGGATTTCGCCACCTAGTTCGATGATAGAAGCACGCATTTTTTCGATCATGGTAACCAGTTTGAAGGTACCGATGTGCGGCTTACTTACGTATAGGATCTCTTCTGGTGCGCCAGCTGCAACGAACTCTTCGATTACTTTACGGCCGTAGTGTTTTGGATCTTTAACTTGGCTGTATAGCTTACCGTCAGAGAATGTACCTGCGCCACCTTCACCAAACTGTACGTTTGATTCCGTGTTCAAAGTACGCTTACGCCAGAAACCAAAGGTATCTTTAGTACGTTCACGAACTTCTTTACCGCGTTCAACGATGATTGGGTTGAAGCCCATTTGAGCAAGCACTAGGCCAGCAAATAGACCACAAGGGCCAAAGCCGATAACAACAGGACGCTCAGTCTGGTTTTCTAGCGCTTTAGCCACGAATTTGTACTCCATGTCAGGAGTCACTTTTACGTGTGGGTCGCTGATGAAGGCTTCTAATAGCTCAGCTTCGTTTTCAACGAGAACATCCAGCGTGTAGATAAGCAGGATCTTTGATTTCTTACGAGCATCGTAGCCACGTTTAAAGATATTAAAAGAGATAACCTGATCTGAGTTGATGCCAAGCTTTGCTTCAATCGCTTCTTGAATGGCAGACTCTTCGTGGTCTAGTGGAAGTTTAATTTCGGTTAAACGTATCATTTCGATGTCTCGTTAATATAGGTGTCTTAGCTAGACCGCTTCTAGTGAATGCAGAGTTTTGTGTAACACTGATGTTGGGAAGAAGCGGTAAGCTCACAATGGCGCGCATTTTACGAGAATTTGATTTATCTGTCATACTAATTTGGAAACATGGAGCAAATAGACATGATATTAGAGTCGTATGATGTTGAATTTTGCTTTGGGATGAGTATTATCCCCATTCTTCAATTTTGACTAACTTATAGAGCAGAGCATCATGGCATTTGTCGTAGGCGATAATTGTATTCAATGTAAATACACAGACTGTGTGGCAGTGTGTCCCGCAGATGCGTTCCATGAAGGCCCAAACTTCATGGTAATTAACCCGATCGAATGTATCGATTGTGGTTTATGTGTACCTGAATGTGATGCTCAAGCGATCTTCCAAGAAGACGAACTGCCTGAAGATCAAAAGATCTTCATCGAAGTGAACGCAGAACTTGCTGAGATTTGGCCTGTGCAAACAGAAGTAAAACCAGCAATGGATGATGCAGAAAAATGGAATGGCGTGCCTGATAAGTTGGCGATGCTAGAGAAGTAATTCTTAAAAGCTCAAATAAAAAGGTTCATCGCGGCTTTCCGGGGAAAGCCGCTTTTATCTTCAAGAAGAAGT